>VBOW01000001.1 GCA_005893275.1 Candidatus Eisenbacteria bacterium
AGGCGCGACGGTGATCAGGAACGGTTCGTGATGAGCACGGCCGCGAGGGCCGCGGCCCCGGCATTCCCCTGATCCCTGTATCCGACCGTCCTCAGGTCGCGGGGCTCAGCCGCCTTCCATCCGCTCGTCCGCGTGTGCTGGTAATAGAGCTCCTGGACCGTCGTGCGCCGGCGAACGGGATTCAGGAGTCTTTGGAGACGAGCTTCGTCAAAGTTCCGAAACCAGCCGTGGTCCTCGTAACGGCCGAACGGCACGGTGATGAGAAGGCAGCCGCCGGGCCGGAGCAGGCGCACCATCTCCGAGAGCGCGGCTTCCGGCGTGGTTTCTCCGACCTCTCCCTGCACGTACCCCGAGTTATCCATGCCGACGTGCTCCAGGGAGGAGATGCACCAAATCAGATCGAAGGTCTCGTCGCCGAACGGCGTCGCGCCGATACTTCCGCGGATCGACTTCGTGTAGCAGGACGACGTGTCGTAGGCGGCTTCCGCGATGTCGATTCCGGTGAGATCGCGCGGCGAGGGCAGAGATCGAAGCATGGCCAGGTGGCACTCCATGCCGTTGGCATGTCCGACGTCCAATACCTTCATTCCCGGCTCGTACGTGAGCCGCGCGAGGAGTAGCTCCACGACACGTTCCGGGAGGTGCTTGCCATACCGGAACGGCAGATCCACGCGCGCCGGAAAGTCATGCCGGCCTTCCCGGAATGCACGCTCGTATTCCCTCACAATCTCCCGCTGAAGATCCCGTCCCAGCTTCCGTCGCAGAAAGTCCGCAGCTCGCTCGAGGAGGGCTTGCTCGGGGGCAAACGCCGGGAGTCGGCGAATCTCCGGGACCGCGCCCGCAACCTCTGCCGCGGCGCGCTTCGGCTTCGGCGACCCGAACACCTTTGCCTCCGACTGGGGACCTGATGCGACGTTGCGGCGAGAATCGGGAGGAGCACGCAATAGATCGGCTGCCAGGCTCGCTGTCTTGAGCGTCGCCGCGCGGGATGCCGTGGAGGTGAGGCACGAGCGCTACCCGCGGCCCACGGAAGCTGGTATAGTCCTGGGAGTTTGCTGCAGTGAAGGATGATTGTCCCCGTCAGGAATTCGCCGCCGGTCAAGGCCCCGAAATGCACCCAATAGCCGAGCTGGTGAAAAGCGTCCCGGTTGTGAGGGCGTTCCTCAAGACCGGGCTCTGGAAGCGCGTCCGCCACAGCATCGTGCTCATGGCGGCGCCTCGGGCTACCGGGATAACCTTTACAAGATTCTTGAGACGTCCGAGCCAAGCAGACGCGCTTGCGGGTCCGGTCTACAGCTTCCTTCGACACGGCGGGGTTCGGGAAGCTCTCCGGATCCTGGTGCTTGGGTGCTCCAATGGATCCGAGGCCTACACGATAGCGTCCGTTCTCCGCCAAGCGTGGGCCGATGCCGAGTTTTCCGTTCATGCGGTGGATATCAACCGGGATGTCATTCAAAAGGCGGAGAGCGCCGCCTACAGCCATCGAGAGGTCTTCTCAACTCCCGAGCTGCCCGACGCCTTCGTACAATCCACGTTTGATTTGGAGGAAGGCGCGTACCGCGTAAAGCCGGGGATTCGGAGACAGGTATCGTTTGGCGTCGCCGACATCCTGGATCCAAACCTGGCGCATGTCCTGGGGAAAGCCGACGTCGTCTTCGCCCAGAATGTGCTGATCAATATGCGACCGAGGATGGCCAGGCGGGGGTTTCAAAACATATGGACTCTCTTGAAGCCAAGGTCGGTGCTTTTCATCGACGGTATGGACCTCGGGTTGCGGACCAAGCTCACACGTCAATTCCGCCTCCGGCCGCTGGAATACAAGCTGGAAGAGATTCACTCTGAAGCGGAACGAGAGAGATCTGGACCCGCTCAATGCTCCTACTCGACACTCGAGCCGTTGTCACGCGATCGACCCGACTGGCAGCGAAGGTACGGCACGATCTTCCTCCGGGACGACGCCTGACGGCCCAGCGGCGCGTGGTAGTGGGTCTGACCCACTACCACGCGCGTCGCAGGCTTCCCACGGAGACATCAAATCGTTAGAATGCCGGCAGCTTGCGCCCGTAGCTCAGCTGGATAGAGCGTCTGCCTCCGGAGCAGAAGGCCAGGGGTTCGAATCCCTTCGGGCGCACCACCAACGCTCCATGCCGACACCCGCCCCATTCCGCTGGACCGAACGCAGGATCGCGCGGCTTTCCACGCTCATCGTCGCGGGGGCCGTGGTGGTGCTCGATATCGTCCTCTTCTTCGTCTATTTCCGGACCGTGGCCCCGATGCTCCAAGACTTGCCGCTCTACCGGTACATGATTCCGACCGGGATTTTGGCGGTCCTTCTCTTCGCGCTCCGCCGCTTCCTCACACAACTCCGTCTGTTCCGGCAAGATCAGTAGCTTCGGCCCGCCGCGGCATGGAGGTTGCACCGATCCTCTGCGCCATGAATCGCCATGACCAAATCGTGCGTTCTGCAACGACCGACCTCTCGGAGAGCGATCTGTTCTTTGCCACCCTTCAGGAAATTACCAGCCTGATCAACGGCGGCAGGGCGCAGGAAACGATTTTCGAATCGGTCCTGGACTGTGCCCTCCAGATCCTCCACGCGCAGGCGGTCTTCCTCATAACCGTCGAGGGGAGGAAGGTGCGGAAGTACGCGCGAAGGATTTCGAACGACGGCCAGCTCCACAACCTCGAGCGGTACGACATCGAGAGCCAGAGCGGCATTTCCCGGTGGGTCATGCTCGAAGGGCAACCGCTCCACGTACCCGATGTGGGAGCCGATCCGCGCTACCGTCCGGAGGCCGACTCGCTGCCCGGACTGAACACAACCGCCTGCCTGGCAGCTCCCCTCAAGGTGCGTGACACGACGCTCGGCGTCCTCGTCGCGGTGAACCGGATCGATGGGTCGCCGTTCGATGTACGCCACCTCCGCGTCCTTTCCCTTCTTGCCAATCACACGGCGATCGCGATCGAAAACGGAAAGCTCTTCCGGCGGGCGGAGCAGCTCGCCGTCACCGACGATCTCACCCAGGTCTACAACTACCGGTTTCTGAAGATGGCTCTGCGCCGCGAGGTGAAGCGGGCGGCTCGATTCGGGCAGTACTTCTCGCTCATGATGCTCGACGTGGACAATCTGAAAACCTACAACGACCGGCACGGACATTTGCGCGGGAGCGAAGTGCTGAAGCTCGTGGCGCAGGCGCTCGTGCGCGAGGCGCGCGCGATCGATCTCGTGGCAAAATACGGCGGTGACGAATTCGTGGTCATCCTGCCGCAGACGGCCCGCGAAGGCGCGTGCGTGCTCGCGGAACGCGTAAAGCAGGCGGTCGAATCCAGGGCCTTCCCGCTCGTGGATCCAGGCGCGATCACCATCAGCGTGGGCGTCGCGACGTTTCCGGAAAGCGGGGCCACCGCCGGGGAGCTGCTCGAAGCCGCGGACATCGCCCTTTACGCCGCCAAGCAATCCGGCAAGAACCAGGTTTCCACCGCTTAGGATGGAAAGCAATCGATGGCGCTTGTAGGCAGCCTGCGCGATCTCAGCCTGCCGGAGCTGCTCGCTATCATCGCGAACGGAGAGAAGAGCGGCGTGATCACGATCCGTTCCGACGCGGCTACGGCGCAGATCCATTTGAACCGGGGCAAGATCGTCCGGGCCTCGGACACCCTTCGCGACGAGCGGTTCGGCGAGATCATGCTGAAGCTGGGAAAGATATCGCAGGAAACCCTGGCCGCGGCGCTCCGAGCGCAGGAAACGGCCGGCGGATCACGCCGGCTCGGCGCAATCCTCGTGGACATGGGAGCGATCACGGGCGCCGATCAGAGCGGGGCGGTTCTCTATCAGACCTGCGAGGCGCTCTACGACCTCTGCACCTGGCAGGTCGGCTACTTCCAGTTCGACGCACAGGAGGCGCCGGAGGAGACCGGGATCGCGATTCAGGTCGACACGCTCCTCGAGGAGGTGGATCGCAGAGCGCAGGCCGGCGAGCGCGCGCGAATCGAGTCGATGCGCCACGTGCCCGACTCTCCTCTCCGCGGGCGACGCGAGCTGACGCCGGACAAGCTGGAGTTGATCCGGCTCACCCGGAGCTTCCATCTCAGGACCGAGGAATTCACGCCGCTGGCCGACGAGGACGCCCCGGAAGGGGAATCGCTTTGACAGCCGCTCACCCGAGCGGATAAGGTCCGGCCGTGCCTGCGCGGCTCCACGATCCTTCGCTGGTCCTGGTCTCGATCGGTCTGGTCGCGCTGCTTCTCCGCATCGCGCGGTGGGCCCAAGGGCGCGAACAGCGCCTCCCGCATTTTCTCTTCCGGAAGCTTCTCCACGCGCTCATCGGCGCGGTGACGCTTTTCATGACGGCCCTGTTCCATTCCCGGGGGTGGGCGCTCGTTCCACCCGCGCTCTTCATCGCGCTCAACGCCTCGCCGAAACTCCGCGACTTCGTCCCAGGTCTGGCCGACGGCGAAACGGAGGCCCGCGGGCTCTGGATGTTCCCCCTGGGGGTATGCATGACCTACCTCTTCTTCTGGGATGTTGGCCATCGAGGGGCGGTCCTCGCGGGAATCGCCGCGCTGGCGTTCGCGGATCCGGCGGCCGCCCTCGTGGGAACGAATCTGGGCCAAAGGCGGTACGCTCGGTGGGCCCACGGGCGCACGGTGGAGGGCTCACTCGCGTTCTTCCTGATCGCCGCGGCGGCCGTCGCCGTCGTTGCGGCCGTCTGTCCGGGAGGGCCGCCTGCGGCGCGCGCGGGCGTGGGCTGCGGCATCGCGGGGGCCGTGGCGGAGGCGCTTTCCCCTCCGGGGGTGGACAATGTGACGGTTCCGCTCCTCGTCGCCGCGGCGTACCGTTTTTTAGCGTGACCGGGTGAGGCTCAACCCCTCCGCGCCGTGGGGAGCGCTCCTCGCTCTCGCCGGGGCGGCTCTGGTGCTGGTGACACGCCAGGGCACGCGCAGCGGCGCCCTGGCGGGATTTCTGGTCGCGCTGATCGCCACGGCTGGGCTCGGCGCCGCCGCCTTCGTGCCGCTCGCGCTGTTCGTATTGGGCTCGGGTCTCCTGACGCGCACCGGCCGCGCAAAGAAAGAGCGTCTTGGGATGGCGGAGAATAACGAGGGTCGCCGCGGCGTACGGCATGTAACGGCGAAGCTCGCGCTGCCGGCCGCCGCCGGAGGGCTCGCCCTGTTCGGCGCGGCGCCGGACGCCATCCTGGTTCTCGCCTATGTCGCCGCCCTCGCGGGCGCCTTCGCCGATACCGCGGCTACCGAGCTGGGGCCCGTCATCGGCGGGCGCGTGCTTGCCCTGCATGGCTTCCGCATTGTCGCGGCGGCGCACGGAACCCCGGGCGGCGTGAGCGCCCCCGGGCTCCTCGCGGGCGCGGGATCGGCGCTCCTCGCAGCGATCGCGGCCTCCGGAGTCGGGCTGCTTCCGGCGACCTCCGCCTGGATCGCGGCGTGCGCGGGATTTCTTGGGAGCGTGCTCGAGAGCGCGCTTGCGCCCACCGCCCTCGGAGCCCGCGTGGGTCATTTCGGCCGGAACGTCTTCGTTTCTGCGGCGTCGGCGGGTCTGGCGCTCGGTGCGAGCGCCCTCGGACGGATCGGATCGTGAGCGAAATCCTTTGCGTGGTCGGCGCGCGCCCCAACTTCATGAAGATGGCTCCCATTTTGAGGAGCCTTCGCCCTTTTCCGCAGATTCGGCCGTACCTCGTTCATACGGGCCAGCACTACGACGAGGACATGTCGCGGGTCTTCTTCGACGAGCTGGGCCTCCCCGTTCCGGATCGCGATCTCGACGTGGGATCGGACTCGCACGCGCGACAGACCGCGCGAATCATGACGGCCTTCGAGCCGGTTGTGGAGGATCGCGCTCCGAAGCTGGTCATCGTGGTGGGGGACGTCAACTCCACGCTGGCGTGCAGCCTCGTTGCGGTGAAGCTCGGGGTTCCCGTGGCGCATGTGGAAGCGGGGCTGCGGAGTCGCGACCGCACGATGCCCGAGGAGATCAACCGGCTCGTCACCGACGCGGTCTCGGATCTCCTCTTCGCGACCTCGGCGGACGCGGTGGACAATCTGCGCGCCGAAGGGGTCCCTTCCGCGAAGATCCACCTCGTCGGGAATCCCATGATCGATACGCTGAGGCTCCACTTGCCGGCGGCACGCGAGCGCCGCGCGGCCGAGCGGCTGGGACTCAAGGAGCGCTCCTACGCTCTCGTAACGCTCCACCGCCCCAGCAACGTGGATCAGCCGGAGAATCTCCGTAGGGTCATGGAGGCGCTCGGCCAGCTGGCCGCCAAGATCCCCGTTCTGTTCCCGGTTCATCCGCGCACGCGCGAGCGGATGGTGCGCGGAGGACTCGATCCTCCCGCCGGTCTCCGAATCACGGAACCGCTCGGCTACCTCGACTTTCTGAGCCTCATGGACCGGGCACGATTTCTGCTCACCGACAGCGGGGGCATTCAGGAGGAAACAACGGCGCTCGGCGTTCCATGTCTCACGCTCCGTGCCAACACAGAACGACCGGTCACAATCGCCGAGGGTACGAACAGGCTTCTTGGCGACGATCCCGCTTCCATCATGCCAGCGGCCCTACCGCTGCTGGAGGGCCCGCTTCCCCCAGCGCGTTGCCCGTCCCTCTGGGACGGACAATCCGGTGGCCGGATTGCGCGCGTGCTGACCCAGTACCTGGGTGTTCGTTGACACCCCCTTTGGTGAATGCTAGTTTGAATATTTGACAAAAACATGCGTAGAAACCCTACCATTTTGGCGGTGACTGGGCTCGGGGCGGCACCGGGTTTTGGTTTCCGGTTCTTGAGCGGTCTGGTGGCTCTGGCACTAATCGTGCTGGGGCCTGAACCCCTTACCCAGGCCTCCGCCGCGGAGGAGCTCCGGATTGGGCCAGGCGATGTCGTCAACGTTGTGGTTGCGGGGCGGACCGATTTGACGGGGAAGTACACCGTCGGCGCCGACGGCCAGCTTTTCTTGCCGCTGGTCGGTGGAGTCGACGCGAAGGGGAAAACAGCGAGGGAGTTGTCCGCCGATCTCTCCCGGCGCCTCTCCGTCTTCGACCGGGACATCACGAGGGTGGATGTCTCGATCGCGCAGTCTCTAAGTCTGAATATCCTCGTCCTAGGAGCCGTTACGCGGCCGGGAAAGTATGCGTTCGCGAAGCTTCCGAACATTTGGGAAGCGATCGGTGAGGCCGGCGGTCCTGTTGAGGATGCGGTCCTCTCCGCGGTTGAGATTATTCCCGGCGATCCTTCCTCAGGAAGGGGCGTGGTCGTTGTGAATGTCGAGTCGGCGCTTCGTGAAGGGCGCCTCGACCAGCTCAGCCAGGTGAAGCCCGGGGACACGATTCGCGTGCCCCGCCAGAGCTCCACCTCGGTGGCGCTGACGCCCAATACCGTGTTCGTATTCGGCGCCGTCGTCCGGCCCGGTATGTTGAACCTCGAGCGCGGCGGCGACTTGATCGGCGCGTTGGCAAGGAGCGGTGGCCCCAGCCCGGACGCCAGCCTTTCGAACATAGAGATCGTCCGCAAAAGCGGCGCCCAGACGATCCCCCTCAAGGCCAACCTCAGGGAGTATCTCGGAAAGGGCAACACCTCCGGCAATCCGCTGCTCCGCCCGGGGGATGCCATATTCGTACCGCACATTCGTCCTGGCGGAAGCGGCTGGGCCAACGCGGTCCGCACGATCATGCCCTTGGCAACGCTTGCCGTGTCCATCGTCGCTATCTCCCGCCGGTAACCTATCGAGCGTCATCGTGAACGGTTCCTCCCCACTTGATCTGCGCGAGATCCTATGGAAGGTCCGTCATCTTCTCTGGGTTGCGCTCCTGCCCATCGTGACCGCCGCCTGCGCGGGCCTCTTGTACCTGGTGATCACCCGGCAATACGAAGCGGCCGCCACCGTCTCCGTGGGGGAGCAGACGAGCGTGTCTCCCGCGTTGGAGCCGCTCGTGGGCGACCAGCGAGGGCCCGCGGAATCGTCCACTCCGACGGTCATTCAAATCGACAACCGTCTCCACAGCCGTTCCTTTCTCACTAGCATCGTGAACCAGCTGGGGCTCGCGCACACCAGGGAGATTCGTCTTCGGGCCGCCGAAGAGGCCCAGCATCTCGAGGGGGTTACCACGGACGAGCTCGCGCTCCGGAGGGCAATCTCGGTGGTTTCGCGGCGCATCTTCGCTTCGCCCGTCGGCCCCCCGGCCAGATCGTCAGTAACCCTCGTTCGGATTTCGGCCCTTGGGGATGATCCCGCCACGGCCCGGCAGCTCGCCACAACGGTGGTGAACACGCTCGTGCAGGAGAACGCGGTCACGGCCCGGGAGCAAGCCCGTGCCAGGGGGGCGTTCAGCGCCGACCAGATCAAGATCTATGAAGAGAAGCTGCGTCAGTCCGAGAACGCGCTTCGCCAATTCGAGGAATCCGTGATTGGCAGCCAACTCGCGGATGTCCCGGTCAATGCCCAAAACGCCGACCTAGCACGAGAGACGGTTCGGACGACCGACGCGGAGATGAACCAGATTCGTGAACGGCTTCGGACGGAGCAACTCCAGTTGAGGGGGCTCGCCGGCGTCGACGCGACGATCCCCAACCTTGAAAACGGGAACACCAGGGCCCTCGAGGCGCGGCTCAAGGAGCTCGAGGTCAACTTGGGAGTCGCGGACCTCCGGGGCGCCGCGGGAACGGGGGACATCTCGGCGCAGAAGCTCAGGATCGGGGCCACGCGGCAGGCTCTGTTCGCCGCCTACCGGGACCTGGCCAGCGCTCGCGGGGGGCTCCTCAGCGACGATGCGCGCGACCTGGTCGCGGGAATCGCACTGGACCGATCCGAGCTCCGATCCCTGCGCGAGAAAAAGGATCGGATGAACGCATATATCCAGAGCTATTCGCGGGGGATGCAGCGGTCCCCGCGGGACCAGATGGAGGAGCAGCGATTGAAGGACGAGGCTCAGAGGAATCGAGACCTGCTGACCGCCCTTCAACGAGAGGCCACATCGTCGCACCTTTCCGAAGCAATCCAGGAGAGCCAGCTTGGATTCCAAGTGGAGGTCGTCGAGCCGGCGTTGATTCCGCTGACCCCGTACCCGACTCAGCGCCTCATCAAGATCCTCTCCTCGGCATTGCTCCTGGGCGCCTTCCTCTCCGTGATCGTGGTCATTGGAATGGTGCGGTACAACGCGTCTCTATGCTCCCTGGAGACGGCGGAAGAAGCCCTCCAGGTCAAAGCGCTCGGGGCGATCCCACGGATCGAAGCCTGGTCCCCACCCGGAACATTCCTCAGCCGAAACTGGGCCCCGGTTTCGCTCGCGATCGTCATACTCGCCACGGCAGCTTTCTGTGTCGTTAACGGCTCCGACCACAGGGGACCGGTAGCGACGGGCCACGACGCCACAACCCAGCAGCAGTGACCCCTCCTATGGCCAGGGCAGGCCGCAATCTGTTCACGGGCTTCTCGCTCGATGCCCCCTACGTCACAGAAACTCGTCGCATCCTCCAGACTCTGGGCCGAAGAACCCAGGACTCCGGTCAGCGCGTGTTCATGGTTACGAGCGCGGCACGAGGCGAAGGCAAGAGCACGATTTGCGCTCTTCTTTCGATCGTCGCCGCGAAGGCCCTCGGCCGCAACACCCTCCTCATCGACGCGGATTTGAGACGGCCGACGATCCACCACCTGCTGGGGATGAGCCCGCGGCCCGGATTGTTCGAGTTCCTCGAGGGAAGGGTCTCGTTCGATACGGCGATGCGTCCGACCTTGCTTCCGAAGTTGTCCGTCATCTCGAGCGGAGCGCATCCGGCGCGCCCTGGAGAGGCATACCGCGACGAAACATTCGCGGCACTGGTGAAGAGGGTCCGCGGTGCGTTTGATCTGGTCTTCATAGACAGCGCCCCCGTCGTACCCGTCGTGGAACCCCTTCTCATGGCGGAACACGTCGACGGCGTCATCGCCGTCGTCATGGCCGGAAAGACGCCCGTGCCTCTCGTCAGGAGAATGCGCGACATTCTCACGCCGGCGGCCCAGAAGCTCGTGGGCGTGATTGTCAACAACGCGTCCAGCCAGCTCCCGTATTACTACGACTACCGCTACTACGGATACCCGGGGCAGGAGGCTCACTCCAGACGCGCGCGGCAGGGCCCCACCATCCATTCCGATTCGCACCCTTCGGGCTCCCGCGCCTACAAACTCTGACCTGAGGAAGCTCATGTCGAAAGCGTCGGCCACACGCTCCCCCTTGAACCGCTTTCTTCGCCGCGTCGACCGACGCTCCGCAAAGGTCGGCATCGTCGGGCTGGGCTACGTCGGGCTTCCCCTCGCGGTCGAATTCGCCAAAGCGGGGTATCCCGTCACCGGGTTCGAGATCAACAACCGTCGTGCCGCAGCGATCAACGCCGGGCGCTCGTACATTCAAGACGTTCCACGCACCGAGGTCCGGCATCTGGTCGCGGCCGGCGGGCTCCGCGCCACGACCGACTTTGAACACCTGCGCGAGATGGACGCCATCGATATTTGCGTCCCGACGCCCCTCCGCAAGACCCGAGATCCCGATGTCTCGTACATCGTCGCGGCCGTGGACGAGATCGCGCCGCGATTGCGCCGGGGTCAGCTGATCGTCCTCGAGAGCACAACCTACCCGGGAACGACGGAAGAGCTGGTGGCGCCCGCCCTCGAGAAGCGAGGGCTGCGCACGGGGCGGGATTTTTTCCTCGCCTTTTCGCCCGAGCGAGTCGACCCCGGCAACGCGGTTTATCAGACCAAGAACATCCCCAAGGTCATCGGCGGCGTCAGCCGGGATTGCACACGAGCCGCCTCGGCGCTCTACGCCTCCGTTCTGGACAGGGTCATCCCGGTCAGCTCGACCCGCGTCGCCGAGATGGTGAAGCTGCTCGAGAATACGTTCCGGAGCGTGAACATCGGACTCGTCAACGAGCTGGCGCTCATGTCCGACAAGATGGGCATCAACGTGTGGGAGGTCATTGAGGCGGCCGCCACGAAGCCGTTCGGATTCATGCCCTTCTACCCCGGTCCGGGGCTGGGAGGCCACTGCATCCCGATCGACCCCTTTTATCTTTCCTGGAAAGCTAGGGAGAGCGGCTTCGAGGCACGCTTCATCGAGCTCGCGGGGCAGATCAACGCCAGCATGCCGTACCACGTGGCGAAGCGGGTGGGGGAGGCCCTCAATTCTCTCCGGCGGCCGATCCGCGGCTCGAGGGTGCTCATCCTCGGCGTCGCGTACAAGGCCAACATCGATGACGTGCGCGAGTCGCCTTCCTTGGATCTGATGGAGATCCTCGCCCGCGAGGGCGCCAAGGTCAGCTACTCGGACCCCCACGTCCCATCCATCGTCCATTCCGGACACACGATGCGTGGAAAGCCCTTCCGGGCAAGCTCCCTGCGCGCGGCGGACTGCGTCGTGATCGCCACGGCACACAAGGCGTTCGACTTCAAGGTGATCGCAAAACACGCGCGCACCGTCGTCGATACCCGGAACGCGCTCAAGGGCCGCCGCACGCACGGCGTCTTTCGGCTCTAAGGCGTCCATGCAACACTACCTCGTAACCGGGGGCGCCGGGTTCATCGGCTCTCACCTCGCGGTACGGCTTCTCCGAGACGGACATCGCGTTCGTGTGCTCGACGATCTCTCCACCGGGCGGCGGGAAAATCTCGAGGCCATCGCGGCGGCGGGAGCCCAAGACCGTTTCGAATGGATCGAGGGAGACGTCCGGTCCTCCACCACGTGCCTTCGGGCGTGTAAGGGGATCGATTTCGTGCTGCACCAGGCGGCCCTCGCGTCCGTGCCCCGGTCCGTCGAGGATCCGGTCGGGACGACGCAGGTGAATGTCATGGGCACCCTGACCGTACTGGAGGCCGCGCGCCGGTGCGGCGTCCGACGGGTCGTCCTTGCGAGCTCCTCCTCTGTCTATGGCGACACCGAGGTCCTTCCCAAGTCGGAGGACATGGAGCCGAGGCCTCTGTCCCCCTACGCATGCGCCAAGCTCGCGGGGGAAACCTTCGCGAGGGTCTTTGCGGTCACCCTCGGTCTTCCTACCATTTCCCTCCGTTACTTCAACGTGTTCGGTCCGCGCCAGAATCCGGACTCAGCTTATGCCGCGGTCGTCCCGCGCTTCGCCCGGGCGCTCCTCGAGCGCCGCCGACCTCAGGTCTTCGGTGACGGGCACCAGAGTCGTGACTTCACCTTCGTGGACAACGTTGTCCAGGCCAACCTGGACGCGTGCACCCGAGGTGAGGGGCGCGGGGAGGCGATCAACATCGCCTGCGGAGAGCGATATTCGCTGATGAATCTCTTGGACGAGCTCGCCTCGCTCACCGGGCAGACCCCCGACCCTGAAATGCTTCCGCCGCGGCCCGGGGATGTCCGGCACTCCCAAGCGAGCATCGACAGGGCCAGGCGGCTCCTCGGCTTCTCTGTCCAGACGGGGTTTCGCGAGGGCCTGGAGCGAACGGTGCAGTACTACCGCGATGCAGGCTGAGCCCGCCTCCGAAGCTCCGGAGCCCGTGCGCGTAAAGCCCGCCTCGGACGTACCTGCGAGCTGCTGGGATGACTACGTCCGTCGCAACCCGCAGGGAACCCTGTGCCACCTCCGAGCCTGGCTCGACACAGTCGGAGCCGCGTACCCGTATGAGTCTCACTCTCTCGTCGCCGAGCGAGGCGGCGTCCTATGCGGAGCGCTCCCCCTGTACCGGGCTCCGGTATTCCCGTCCGGCGCGGCGCTCATCTCCTCACCCGCCGCGATCTATGGCGGCATCATCGCGGACGATCCCGCCGCCGCGCGCGCCCTCTTGACCTCGGCCGCCGAGCTCGCGGATCGATTTCGGGTCCGATACCTCGAGCTGCGAAACAGGACGGCGACGGGCAATCTTCAAGTCAAGAACCTCTACGTGACCTTTCGAAAGCCGATCGCTCGCGATCCGGAGCGCAACATGAGAGCCATTCCCACCCGGCCTCGCACCGCGATTCGCCGGGGCATTCGTCTCGGACTCGAGGCCGAGCTGGGAGGAGAGGAGCTGTTGCGGGAATTCTACCGGGTCTACTCCATCAACATGCGGGACCTGGGGAGCCCGCCCTATCCTCCGTCTTTCTTCCAGGGCTTGCTCCGCGCGTTCGGCAACGATTGCCGAATCCTGATTGTCCGGCACAAGAGTCGCGCCGTGGGGGGGGCGGCGGCGTTTTTCTTCCGGAACGAAGTATTACCCTACTGGGGGGCTTCCATCCGCTCGGCCGCGCGAGAGCTTTGCGTCAACGATTTCATGTACTGGACCCTGCTGAGCCGCGCTGCAGAGCGGGGGTGCGAGCTGTTCGACTTTGGCCGCAGCAAGGTGGGGACGGGAGCCTACCATTTCAAGCGTCACTGGGGCTTCGAGCCGACCCCGCTCCCGTACCAGTATCATTTGGTAACGCAGAAAAACTTGCCTGATTTGAGCCCGCTGAATCCTGGATTCTCGCTGCCGATCCTTCTCTGGAAGCGGATGCCCATTTCCATCACCCGCTGGCTGGGCCCCAAGCTCCTGCGCTTTTTCCCGTGAAGATTCTCTGTCTGTGCCATCGGATTCCATATCCCCCGGACAAGGGCGACAAGATTCGGTCCTTCCATCAAGTGCGCGCGCTTTCAAAGAATCACCGCGTTCACCTCGCGTTCTTGATCGATGATCCCGCCGATCGCACCCACCTGGATGCCGTCGAGCGATTCAGCGCCACGGTGGACTGGGCCTACCGTGGCCGGCAGGCCTCGATGGCCCGAGCGGCCTTTGCGTTGCCTTCACGGACCCCTTTCTCGGTCGCGGCATTCCACTCGCCCACGCTCCATCGTAAGGTGCGCGATCGCATCCGAGCGGAGCGCCCCGATGCGGCTCTCGTCTTCTCCACGGCAATGGCGCCCTACGTTCGCGGGGAGCGGGGCATGGCGAAAGTCCTCGATCTGGTCGATGCGGACTCCGCGAAATGGCGGTCCTACGCCGACTCTCACACCCCGCCCTTATCGTGGATGTACCGCGAAGAGGCGAAGCGCCTTTCGCGGTACGAGGTCGCGGCGGTGGAAGACTTCGACGAGGCCATCGTCGTTTCGGAGGCGGAAGCCGAGCTTCTGCGCGCTGCCGGCTCGCGACGGGAGATCACGGTGATCCCCAACGGCGTCGATGTGGAGTACTTCCAGCCCGAGGCAAACTCCCCCGAAACGGCCGCGGAGCCCGCGGTGGTTTTTTGCGGGGCGATGGATTACCTCCCCAACGTCGACGGCGCCCGCACCTTTGCCGCGGAAGTCTTTCCACTCATTCGAAGCAAGGAAGGGACCTGCACCTTCTACATCGTCGGCCGAAATCCGACGGCGGCCGTCCGCAAGCTCGCCGAGCTACCGGGCATCGTGGTGACCGGAAGCGTGCCGGATACCCGGCCCTACCTTCGCCGCTCGCGGGTGGCGGTCGCCCCCCTGCGGATCGCGCGCGGCATCCAGAACAAGGTCCTGGAAGCGATGGCCATGGGTCTTCCCATCGTTGGAACACGGGTCGCCTTCCAGGGAATCGGCGCGACCTCGGAGGACGGTGCTCGGATCTCGGACTCGCCCCGCGAGATGGCGGAAGCCGTGCTGGAGCTCCTGAAATCCCCCGAGGCTCGTCGCCGTTCCGGCGCTCGCGCGAGACAATTCGTGATGGAGCGTCACCGCTGGGAAGGCCACCACGGCATGCTAGAGGCGTTGCTCCAGCGGGCGTGCGAGCGGCGCATCGCCGCCGGAGAGGTCACGCCATGACGGAAGGCGCGTACGCTTTCGAGGAGATTCAGACCTTTCAGGAATTCCTCGCCCTCGAAGACGAGTGGAACGACCTTCTGGACGGAAGCCTCGCGGATCTGCCCTTTCTCCGACACGAATGGTTTCGCATCTGGTGGTCGCAGTTCGGCGTCCAGCACAGGCTCGCGATCATTCTCGGAAGACGGGGGAGGAAGGTCTGCTTCGCGGCCCCCTTGATGGAGCGGAGCCGACGGATGATGGGACTGCCGCTCACCTGCCTGCAATCGTTGACGAATGATCATTCCTGCCGGTTCGACCTCTTGGTGCGGGAGGGAGAGGAATCGGCCCTGGAGCGGTTCTGCGGATACCTCGCCCGAAGGCCGCGACCGTGGGACCTGCTCCTCCTCCAAGATGTGGCGGAGGACAGCCCGGTGCTTCCCGGACTGATCCGCGCCGCCCGCAATGCCGGGTACCGCGCGGAAGCCGATCATGCGTACACCTGTCCGTATCTCCCGCTGGGCGGATCGTGGGCGGATTACTGGAGCGGGCTCAAACCAAAGTTCCGCTCGAACATTCGGAATCGCTCCACGAGAGTCGTTCTCAGGGGCCCCCTCGATTTCCGCGTCGCTTCCGATCCCGAGCAGGTTGCGGCCGCGTTGGCCGTCGGGATCGAGCTGGAACAGAGGAGCTGGAAAGGCAACGCAGGAAGCGCGATCGCATCCGATCCGTCCGTCGCGGCCTTTTACACCCAGTGGATGCAGGTCGCCGCCGACCGGGGATGGGCCCGTCTCTCCCTGCTGACCGTTGGCTCCGAGCCCGCCGCCTTCGACTGCGGGCTGCGTTACCGGGACCGCTTCTACTCGGTCAAGATCGGCTACGACCCCGAGTTCGCACCGTACTCCGTCGGCCAGCTGCTGAAGCGAGAGCTGCTCCAGAGGCTCTTCGCGGAGGGCGTGAGAGAGTACGACTTCTTGGGCGAAATCAATGATTCGAAACGAGACTGGCTCCCGCGGACACGGGAGCACGAGTGGATCTTCGTGTACGGACGGGGAATCCTCCCGCGCTTGCACTACGCATACAAATTCCAGCTTCGTCCAAGAGTGAAGGCGCTGTTGAAACGGGCGGGGAAGTGAAGCCAAGGATCCCGTTCATCCAGCCGCTTACTCCCGGGGATTTCCTGGGCGCCAGACGAGAAACGTTGGCATCCATCGCGCCGCCAGGCACGCGACACCAACTCTACTACCTGGCGCGAAACGCGATTTGGCACGGAGTCCGGGCGCTCGGGCTCAAGGAGGGGGATGAGGTGCTGGTGCCCGCGTATTGCCACGGGGTGGAAATCGACGTGCTCCTCGCGCTCGGGCTCAAGCTCCGCCGCTTCCGGATCGATGCCTCGGTGCGCCTCGACCCCTCGGAGATCGCCCGGCTCATCTCCCGCGACACGCGGGCGATCTACGTCACTCATTACTGGGGCTTTCCTCAACCGATCGAAGCCATCCGAAACCTGGCGGATGGCCACGGTCTGCCTCTAATCGAGGACTGTGCTCTCTCCATGTTTTCCAAGTCCGGAGACAGACTCCTGGGCACATTTGGCAGCATGGCGATCTATTGCATCTACAAGACGCTGCCGGTTCCCCATGGAGGGGTCCTTGTGCTCAACCGGGACTCCCTGCCGATGCCGGCGG
Source organism: Candidatus Eisenbacteria bacterium (assembly GCA_005893275.1). NCBI lineage: Bacteria > Candidatus Eiseniibacteriota > Candidatus Eiseniibacteriota bacterium. The sequence goes on from VBOW01000001.1 coordinate 16,406, forward strand.
CACCGATACCGCCCGATCGCACATCGACCGCCGCCTATTGCGTCCACCGCGGTCTCGACTGGTTGGAGTTGAGATGGGGGGAGCCGGGGCACCGGGTTGCCGAGCTGGCCCGTTCCGTGGCCCGAGCCCTCAAGGGATGGAGCAAGCATGCGCCGGTGTTGGTCGACACGAACCGCCTGGATCCCCGTTTCCTCGACCTCGGCATCTCACCCCTGGTGTCGTACCTGATCTCGCGAGCCGACGCCGAGGCAATCGCGCGTCGACGCAGAGAGAATTACGCCTGCCTGCTGAAGCACCTCGATCCTCAAGTCCGCGTGGTCCACCCCGATCTGCCTGCCGGGGTCTGCCCCCACTCCTTTCCGATCCTCGCGCAGGACAAGGAATCGCTCCAAGCGAGGATGCAGGAGGAGGGGATCGAGACCATAAATTTTTGGTCTCGGACCCACCCCGCCATCTCCGAGGAGTCCTTTCCCGAGATCGGGTTTCTCAGGCGGCACGTCCTCGAAATCCCGGTTCATCAGAGGCTTCACCCGGGGCACATGAAATACATGGCCCATACCTTGAACCGGGTGGCCCGGTGGACATGAATCTTGTTGCGGAGGCCGTTCCTGCCCTCGCGCGCCGCGGCTCCATCGTGCCCGACGCGCGCCTCAAGAAGTCGCAGTATACTCTTGGGGGGGCGCTGATTTGGGCCGCTGGAGCGCCACGTTCCGATTGGAAGCGGAGATGCTGAACCGGAGCCTGCGAACGACCGCGAAAACGGCGCTGCGCCGAAAAGATCCCGAGGACGAAGTGATCGAACCGGCATCGAGGAGCCTCAAGAAGGAGATCGGGGGCCGAGATGGGTTTGCGCGGGCGACACGCCCTCCTACGAGTCTTGTTGCGAGCCTATGCCGAAGCACCGAGGAATTTTCCCTTCTGGCGGACGAATGGGACGGGCTCCTGGAGCGGAGTCGATCCCATTCCGTGTTCTTGAGCTGGGGATGGCTCTATGCCTGGTGGCGCCAGTTCGGAGGCGGGCGAGAGCTCGCTCTGATCCTCGTCCGGGATCCCGCGGGGCAGCTTGTGGGGATCGCGCCGTTCTGCCTCGAGCGCCGGGGGAGGATTCCTTCGGTCCGGGTGGTTTCCTTTCTGGGAACGGAGCGGGTCAGCTCGGAATACTTGGACGTGATCGCGGACCCGGCACGCGAGGAAGATGTTCTGGCGGCGGTGTGGCATGCCCTCATGGGGGAGGGGAAGAATTGGGACTGGCTCCGGCTCACGGACCTGCTCGAGTCGTCCCTGGTTCTGCGGCATCTCAGGCCCCTGTGCGAGCAGGCGGGCTACCGAACGGTCCTGTCCAACTCGGAGGTCTGCCCCTATTTGACCCTTCCACCCACGGCGGAGGCGCTCCCGAAGTGCTTGGGACCGAATATGAGGGGAAACGTCAAACGCAAGATTCAAAAGCTTCGTGAGATCGGAGCGGACCTCGTTCCCCTCGAAACCGTGGAGGAAATGAAGTCCGCGTTGCCGACCCTCTTCGATCTCCACGCGAAGCGCTGGGCCGCCCGGCGGCTCCGCGGGAACTTCTGGGATCCCCGCGTTCGCGCTTTTCACGCGGAGGCCGTTCCTGCCCTCGCGCGCCGCGGCAGGATTCGTCTCTTCGAGCTCCGCGTCGATCGCCGCCCGATCGCGTTCCAATACGCGCTTCGCTTTCGGGACACCTTTTTCCTGTATCAGGTCGGCTTCGATCCGCTTACTCCGGACCCGCGTCTCAAACAAACTCAATACAGTCCGGGTGTGGCGTTGATCGGGCTCTGCCTGGAAGACGCCGTACGAGAAGGCCTCCGGGAGGCTGATTTCCTGCGCGGAGGGGAGGGCTACAAGCTCGAATGGACCAAATCCTCGAGAACGACTTCGTGCCTGACGGCCGTCACCCCCGGCCGCTGGGGCGCCGCGTTCCGATTGGAGGCGGAGAGGCTGGACCGGAGTCTACGAACGATCGTGAAAAAGGTGCTGCGCCGCCAGGGTGCCGATGTCTCGCTATGAATCGGCGTTGACTTCCGAGCCTCACGACCCCGTTTCGGTCGAGGTGGATTGGTACGACCGACTCGAGCACATCGAGGCGCTCGAACCCGCTTGGCGAAGCCTCGAAAAGTGCGTGGGATCCCGGATGATTTTCGCGGGTCCGGATTTCGTCATTCCCTGGTACCGCCATTTCTGCGGCTCCGGATGGACTCCCCTCCTGGGAACCGCGTGCGCGGGCGGCCGGCTGGTCGGGCTGGCACCCCTCGTGATGTGGAACGGATCGCTGGGGAAGGTCCCGCTCCGCCGCGTTGATTTCGCCGGGCACCAGTGGGATGCGGGGGAGTTCCTTGCGGAGGAAAACGCTCCGCGACCGGCGGGCGCCCTGCTGGAGGCCCTCGCGCAGCGGAGGAAGTTCGACGTTCTTTGTTTCGGAGGATTCGAGCCCCAGTCCAGGATACTGGGAGAGCTTCGCGACGCGGCGGCTCGCGTCGGATTTCCGGCGATCACGAAGAGCTATGCCTATGCGACTGTCGACCTGCGTGGCGGATTCGAAGCGTATTGCCGTTCCATGACCAACAACTTCCGGCGGAATCTGAGACGGCACAGGTCCAAGGTGGAGTCCGCGGGCGTGCCGGGCCTGGATCGCTTTCTCCCGCCTCAGCCGATCGGAGCGTTGCCCGAATACCTGGAGCGCGTGTTCCGGATCCAGGAACGCAGCTGGAAGGCCCGAATGGGACCGCCTTCTCCACGGCACCGCGGTTTTTTCGACGAGTCGGTCCGTCGCTTTGCGGAGCGGGGGATGATCGACATCGGCATTCTGACAATCGATGGAGAAGACGCCGCGTTTCTCGTGGGGGTTGTCGAGCGAGGTGTTTACTATGATTTCAACATCTCCTTCGACTCGAGATTCGAGAACCTCTCTCCCGGCACGTATCTGTTACATGAAATCTTGAGAACGCTCCCGGACGCCGGTGTGCATACCGTGGTCTCCCACGGAGACCACGAGTACAAGCGTCGCTGGGCCACCGGTCTTGTTCCGCAGACGCGGGTATTTTTCTTCGGGTCGGGCCCGCGGGCCGTCCTTGCGCGGGCGACCAGATTCATGCTCCCCGCCGCATGGAGGAGCCTCCGCCGACGATCCGCTCGAGCGGCGTCCAAAGATCCGGGTAGCCAGAGATGGACGCGATCGTAGCCACGGGGTCCGAACGGGGACCGCGGCGGGACGCCGCCTCGCGTCGGCCGCTTCGAGTGATGCACGTAGTGAATGCCCTGGGGGTCGCAGGCCTGGAATACGGGGTGATCAAGATCTGCAACGGGCTGGACCCCACCCTGTTTGAGCCGAGCGTCTGCAGCATCCGCTTCGAGGGAGACGGGGCGCGGGAGATTCTCCATAGCCGTATCCCGAGCTTCCAGCTCGACAGGGGGCCGGGCGAGGATTTTCGGGTGGTGCCTCGCCTGGCCGAGCTTCTTCAACGCCAGCGGATCGATATCCTCCATTCTCACAATTGGCTGACGTGCTTCTACGCCCTCGCCGCCGCCTACCTCGCCAGGACTCCCGTCGTGATCCATGGCGAGCACGGCCGCGACGAGCTGGAGGTTCCAGCCGAGCGTCTGGGCCGGAGACGCCTCCTGGCGCAGCGGGCGCGTCACCTTGTGACCGTGTCGGAGAATCTCCGCATGGAGATGATCAATCGGTGGCTGCTTCCAGGGGAACGGATCACCTCCATCCCCAACGGAGTGGACTTGGCCGCCTTCGGGTCCGACTACGATTGCGATTCCCTCCGGCGTGAATTCAATCTCGAGCCGTCCCACCGCGTCATCCTGAACATCGGCCGGATTGAACCCATCAAGGATCACGCGACGCTTCTCGAGGCCTTCGCGAGGGTGCACCAGCGCCGCCCGGAATGCCGCCTGCTCCTCGTCGGGAAAGGAGAGCGCGCGGGTCTGGAGTCCCAGACAGCCGCCCTGGGAATCCGGAGCACCGTTCTGTTCGCCGGCCTCCGGCGGGAGATTCCCCCGATTCTTCGAATGAGCGCGGTCTACGTTAACTCATCGCGCTTCGAGGGAATGTCGAACACCATTCTCGAGGCGATGGCCTCCCGGCTTCCGGTGGTGGCGACGGCCGTGGGCGGCAACCCGGAGCTCGTTCGCGACGGTCGAACGGGCTATCTGGTTCCGCCGGGAGACCCGGCCTCGATGGCGGACCGTCTGGAGCGACTCCTGGGGGACCCGAACCTGAGCGCGGAGATGGGTCGCGAGGCCCGGCGAATCGTGGAGACCCACCACTCCCTCGATGGAATGATTCGTGCCTACGCGGAGCTCTACACCAGCGTGTGGCAACGACGGTCCCTCGAGCGACACGCTCCCATCGCGGAGCGGCTGCGGCTGGCGGCGGCGGGCGTCCTCTGTCGTGCGCGGCGGCGACCGCCCAGGAGTCCGCGGACACCGCCGCGGCTGATCATTCTTGCCTACCATCGGGTCCTCCCCCTGTCGGAGGCGCTCCGGTACCCATTCCCGGGAATGGTCCTTGCTAAGGATCTCTTCGAAGCTCAGATGTGGCACCTCTCGCGGCGATACAACGTCCTGCCGTTAGGACGCGCGATCCGTTCCCTCCAAACGGGTGATCTTCCCGAGGGGGCGGTCGCGCTTACCTTTGACGACGGCTACGCCGACAACTACGAACACGCATGGCCCATTCTGGAGCGGTGCGGGCTACCCGCGACGTTCTTCCTCGTCACCCGCGCCGTGGATCGAGAGCTCGTTCTGTGGTGGGATGAAGTCGCCGCGGTCGTGGAGCGTCTCGCCACGGGGGGAGCTGCGGCCAAGGCGGTCGATCTCGTCCGGCTCCCGAAGCCCGTGGGCGAAATTCTTTCGGCCCTCGATCATGGAGCGTCCGCGCAGACCGTGTGCCTCCGGCTGGTTCGAGCGCTCAACGGGACTCCGCGCGAGGGACGGACGAGCGTGCTGGAACGGCTCGGAATCCCGCAGCCGCGCGTGGATGGGGATCGTCCCAACATCATGATGACCTGGGCGCAGGTCCAGGAAATGCGCGCCTCCGGCGCGGAGTTCGGCGCCCACACGGAAGCACACGAATTCCTCGACGAGACGGACCCGCTGACGACGCGACGCGAGATCGGCGGCAGCGTCCGGACGATCACCGAGCGTCTGGGGGCCCGAGTGACGCTCTTTGCCTACCCCAGCGGACGCTTCTCGCCTTCGGTTCTTCCCGCGCTCCGCGAAGCCGGAATCGAGGCCGCGGTGACCACCGAGGGGGGGTGGAATGGCCCGGGACAGGACCTCTACCGGCTGAAGAGGATGGACGCGGGATTCGCATCCACCCGGACGCGATTCTCGCGCAGCCTATTCGATGCCGAGGTGCAGGGAGTCTTCAATCCAATCCGAAAACTCGCAGAGGGACTGATCTCACAGAGGATCGACGCCTGATTCTGTGGCTCAAAGAACTTCCGGGTTGCGATCCCCGCATTGTTGGAGGCAAGGCGGCTCGCCTGGGTGATCTCCGGCGGGCCCAGCTCCTTGTCCCCGACGGCTTCTGCGTCACCGTGGAGGCCGCGCGCGCGGCGCTGGAGCGCGTGAAGCAGGCTTCGGGACGCTCGCTTCAGGCAACGACCCACGCGCGAGAGGTACAGGATGCGCTTCGGAAGGAGCCGCTCCCGGCGCAGCTCTTGGAGCGCCTGGAGGGAGCCTATTCACTCCTTCGCGCTCGAAACAGGCCCGATCCGGCCCTCGTGGTTCGCTCGTCCGCCGTTTTTGAAGACAGCGCCCACCACAGTTTTTCGGGCGTCTACCATACGTCTCTGGGGGTCACCGACTTCTCCGGACTGGTCGACGCGATTCGTGAGTGCTGGGCGTCGGCCTGGAGCCCCGAGGCGCTGGCGTACTGCGAGCGGATGGGCTATCCCGTCGGCGACGCGTCCATGGCGGTTCTGGTCCAGGTTCAGATGCGCGGGCGCGTCTCGGGGGTCATCTTCACCGCGAATCCGCTCACCGGAAATCCCTTCCAGATCTGCATCAACGCGGTGCCCGGTGCCGGCGAGGCCTTGGTGTCGGGCGACGCTTCCGCGAGCGAGTGGATTCTCGGCCGCGATGCACGCGTCGAACGAGCATCGAGCGGGTCGGCGGACCTTCTCTCTGAGAAGGAGCTCCGGGCGCTCGTCGACATCGCGAACCGAGTCGAGGACTTGATGCGCGGGCCGCAGGATGTGGAGTGGACGCTGGGGCAGGATGGGATCTTCGTCCTCCAGGCGCGACCGATCACCGCACTCCCTCCGTACTTCCCGGCGCCCGAAGAGCATTCGAGCCGGGTCTGGAAGCTGGCCTTCGTCGGCCTCTTTTCCCCTTTCGGTCTCTCCTTGGAGTCCATCAAGAACCCGATCTACGAGGACGCCATACAAAGGACTCTGGGGCGGGTCGTCCGGCACCACCAGCGGGTCGTGCATGGATACCTCTACGATCGGAAGGTGACTCCCCGTTGGAGCTGGCTTCTGCTCCCGTGGTCGCTCTACAAGCACATCCGGCTCCTGGCTCGCATTCCTTCTCTCGACCGGGAGTACTATCGACAGCTGGAGCCAAGCTACCGGACCGTCATAGCAAAGCAGGTGGAGGGCGCCGAGCGGGAACGACATCTCCCGGCCCTCTGCGCCGGTGTGGACGCCCTGGTGGAAGCGTACCTCGAGTTCCAGCGGCGTTCGGTCGCGCCCGGGAGCCTGTCGAATCTTTTCCCGCGGCTCGTGCGCCGTCTCGTCCTGGCGAGCGGCCTGAGCGAGGAGCCCACGGAGGCGCTGGATATTTTCGGAGGGCTCGCGAATGCCACTCTGGCGCGAGATCGGACCCTGGCGGGGTTTTGCCAGGAGCTGACCGAGTCAGGTCTTGCACGGGAGCTTGCGGGCTCGAGGGATTGGGACGAATTGAGACGCCGCTTCAGCGCCCGCGCGGACGGGCACCGCTTTCTGGAACGCTGGGACGCGTTCTATCGCGATTTCGATTACACCTGGGCGGAGGGAAATCCCAAAGATCCTGGATGGAGAGAGGATCCCTCCACGGTGTTGACGGTCCTGCGCAAGATGGTGGAGACGGGATCGAGCCGCGCCACAATCGAGCGCCTCGCCTTTCAGACGCGGCGAAGGCACGAATTGCTTGCGCTTTGGTCCCGGCGACTGGATCCGGTCCGCCGCGCGCTCCTACGCGCGCTCGTGACCTATGCCTGGCGCTATTTCCCCATTCGCGAGGACCACAACCACATGTTCTATCGCGGCGTGGCCGCGATTCGACAAGTCCTCTTGGCGATCGGGAAGGAGCTTGTCGCAAGGGGCGTTCTTCTCCAACCGGAAGAAGTTTTTTTCCTTCGTTATGAAGAAGTCAGAGACCTCGCGGGGGTTTGGGATCCGTCCAATCTCACACGCGTCGTCAGGGACCGGCGCGAGGAATTCAAACGGAATCGAAGGCTCACGCCGCCCTACGAGCTGGGGGCAAAACCTGCGCCCCGAACCGCCTCCATCGCGGGAGAGGACGGGGCGCTGCGCGGAAACGGGGCGAGCGCGGGGGTCGCCCGTGGGCCCGCCCGCGTCGTCCTGGATCCCGTCCGCCTCCCGGAGCTTCGGCAGGGGGAGATCTTGGTCTGCCCCAAGGTGCGCCCGTACTACACCCCCTTCCTGGCCATGGCGGCTGGGCTGGTCACGGACGAGGGCTCCTTGCTCTCCCACGGCGCCAATCTCGCCCGGGAGTACGGAATTCCCGCGGTTCTCGGGATCCACGGGGCGACACGGCACATCCGGACGGGCGAAGTCGTCGTCGTCGACGGCTCGGCGGGGACCGTTCGGATTCTCGAAGCCCCGGCCGTGGGGGGGCGCGGCGCGTGATGCGGCGGACTCTGACGGAGCGGGCGGGTGTGCTCGCGGGTGGGAACGCGCTGAACATCCTCGCGCTGTTCTTCATGCCGCTGATTTTGACGCGGATCCTGAGCAAGGAGCTCTTTGGGATTTACAACCAGGCCACGCTCATGGGGAATATTCTCTATCCGATCTTCACGGCCGGTATCGCGGCAAGCATCTACTATTTCCACGCCAGCCTGGAGCCCGCGCGGAGACCAACCCTGATCGCCCAGAGCATTGCCGGGTTCTTCTGCCTGGGCCTCGTGGCGGCGGCTCTGCTTTATTCCGGATCGGGTCCGATCGCCGGGCTGTTCCACAACCCCGGGGCATCGCCCGTCCTGCGGGCCTACAGCCTCTATCTTTTTTTCTTCATCGCCGGAGATGTGCTCTTTCCGTACCTCGTGCTCTTCGACCACATTCGATGGGCCGTCCTGGCGGGGCTGTTGGAGGCGCTTCTCCGATATCCGGCGGTCCTGCTTGCGGTGCACTTCGGATTCGGGCTGCCAGGGATCTTCATCGGGCTCGCCGCTCTCATGGCCTTGAAGTACGCCCTGACGCTTGGCTTCCTAACGCGAAAGGTTCGTTGGCAGGACCTCCGCCCGCGGCCCGGGTTGATTTCCGCCCAGGTACGGTACGCGGCCCCTCTCGGCGTCTCCAACGCCATCGGCACGCTGGGCCAATACGCCAACCGGGCCGTGGCCGCGGGCGGACTCACCGCGACCCAATACGCGGTCTACACGGTAGGAAGCATCCAATTTCCGGTGTCCTCTATTTTCAACAAGGCGATCCGGCCGATCCTTCGCGAGGAATTCTCGCGCGCGGGGTCGGAGGGGCGTCATGCCGACATCGTCGCCGTGTGGAGGGAATCGGTTCGAAAGCAGTCGTTGATCGTGAACCCGCTGTTCGCGTTTCTGATGCTCTTTGCGGGTCCCGTGATCGAGGTGCTTTACACGTCCGCCTACCTGGAGAGCGTCCCGGTGTTCCGAGTTCTCCTCGTCCTGCTCCTCCAGACCGTCGTGAGCTTCAGCATCATACCCGAGTCCCTCGGAAGAACCGACATCACGCTGCGAGCCTCGGCCATCTCCCTGATCGTGAGCCTCGGGCTGAGCCTCGTCCTCATCCGGCCCCTCGGCCTCCTTGGACCGGCGATCGCCATCGTCGCCGCGACGTATCTGAACGGGTGGTACTCGATGGGTTGGGTTCGGCGCCTCACGGGCGTTTCCTATCGGCACCTATTCCCGTGGCAGGAGATGGGGCGCATTTTGGGGGTATCGATGGCGAGCGCGGCCGCGGCTTATCCGGCCCTCTGGGCGCCGCTTCCTCTGATGGCGCGTCTCGGAGGGGCGGGGGTCTTGTTCTCGGCGGTCTACCTCTTTGCGGCCCTGCGCTTGAAGCTTCTCACCCATGAAGACCGCGCCTTTCTCCGGCAGGTTTTCGAGCGGCTTCGTGTTCCGCGCCCACTCCTGCGAATCCTCGATCACGCCACACAGGAGCGCTGATGTCCCTGCGATTGCTCTTTCTGATGGCGCTTACACCGGTCGGCGTCATTCTCACGCTCATCACTCCGTTCGTCGGGGCGGTGATCCTCATTTTGATCTATTTCATACGCCCCGAGGTATGGGGCATGCCCTCGGCCCTGAGTCCCAGCCTGGTCATCACGGGCGCCATGCTCCTGACCGTGATCCTAGGAAAGACAAGGTTCAGGCTTCCGACCGGCTCTCTATGGCCGATGCTTCTCCTCGGATGCATGGTGAACTCGAGCTTTTCGGCTCTCATCTCGCCGGCCGCGAGCTTTCAACAGACCTCCGATTTTGCGAAGCTGGCCGTGATGTGGCTCCTGATCGTGCTCGTGGCCGACTCGCCCCGGAGGCTCTACCTCCTTCTCTGGAGCACGGTCGGAGGAGTCCTGTGGCTCATCAAGTCCGCGATCTACTTTTACGTCACAACGGGCGCGCCGCGGGTGGAAAGGGTAGGCGGGCAGGGAAGCGGGGCCAACTACATGTCGGCCATGCTGCTCTTGACGCTCCCGCACTTGCTCTTCGAGGCGTTTGAATCCCGATCGAAGTTCAAGTGGCTGGCACGCGCGCTGGTGCCCCTCTGGCTCTGGGTGTTCATGCTGACCGGTTCCCGCGGGGGTCTGGTTGGTTTCGTGGTGCTGGTCCTGCTCTACCTGCTTCAGAGCTCGAGGAAGGGGACCGCCACGATTCTGACGGTCGTTCTCGCCGGATTTCTGCTCTTCGCAGGGTCGGAGGTGTACTGGAGCCGGATGCGTTCCATAACATCGTACGAGGAGGACGAGTCCGCCCGTAGCCGGCTGGAGGTATGGCGGGGCGCTCTGGATCTGGCTCGGAAGTACCCGCTCACCGGGATCGGGCTCCAGAATTTCGTTCTGGTGAGCCCCATGTACACGACCTCCAGAGCCAAAACGACCGGCGAGGGGCTCGAGGCGCACAACACGTACCTTCAAGTCCTGGCCGAGGGAGGCTTCCCGACGCTGATCGTATTCTTCTGCATGCTCCTCGGGGCGTTCCGGAAGCTGAACCGGGTCGGGCGGGACCCGCCGTCCTCCGGCGACCAAGCGGAACCGAGTCTATGGCAGATCCGGTCCGCGGTCCTGACCGGGCTTGGCGCTTTTCTCGGACAGTCCTTCTTCGACAGCAATTTTCACAAAGACCCGCTCTGGTGGTTCCTGGCATTCGCCGAGGCGCTCGCATGGGTCGCCGCGCGTCAGCCGTCGGCGGAGGCAAGGGGGACGGCTCCCGCCGCGTTGGCCGTGCAAAGAGCCGGGACGTCTACCAGAAGCGGCCGATCGCCTGCTCGACCATCCGGCGTGCCGTGCGGGTCACCGGGGAGCGAAGCGGCGTTGCCTGGTCCGTCAGCCTCCAGTCCGGAGAAGCAATGTCGTCGAATCCAACCGTTCGGAACTTGTCCGGGTGCCGGGCCAGAAACCGGCAGAGGTTCTCGAATCGGTGGATGACGATTCGTGCCGGCCTGGGTTTTTTCCCCGGCCGGCGCTCGCGTTGCAGCAGCTCGAAGCTGTGGAAGACGATGACGAAGGAGTGCCATCCTTGTTCCCATGCGGCGAGCAGCGCGGCCTCGAGCTCGGGAGAGGAACAGGCGCAGAGCTGAGCCGGCCTCCAGTGCCCTGGGAAGTCGCGGAAGCAGGAGACCGGGTATTCCTCGATCCCGTGCAGACGCCGAGGCTGAACCAGGAGGGGATCCACCTCGATCGAGCACCCCGATCCGACAAAGGCGATATTATGACTCGTATCCATCTGCATCCCGCGCGCGGACAGGGCCCTGAGGGTATCGTGGTTCGCCCCGAAGTTGCCGGCACGAAAGGCCCGCGTTCCGGTGACGCCGCATCGCGCCAGGTTCTCCCTGCCCAGGGTGATGAGGATCTCCTGCTCGGCGACCGAAAAGTCCTTCATATTCGGACCGAAATGAGCCCCGAGCGGTGACCTCTCCATCCGCGCCAGCCACTCCGTGTGGATGTGGAGCTGCATCTCCTGCCCAGCGCTTCGAAGGATCTCCACGATCTGCTGAAGCCTCTCGATGCCGACGACGCACGCGAAGAGCGATTCCACGAAGAAAACAGCCCTGAGACCGTGCTCGCGAAGGAGCGCTGTCTGATAGGGCAAACCGTAAGAACCCTTCGTCGTCGCTCCCCAGATGTAGCAGTCCATCTCCTCGCCGAGCCGTGTCTCCCGCCAGTGGGGGGTGTAGGGCCACACCTCGGTGTCCACCGTGATCAACACGTTCAGCACGACTTGAGATCTCCACGCAGACCGTGGTTCCCGAACCGCTCGCAGACGCTCCCATAGACTTGTCTGTACCGCTCGACGGTGCGGTTCCAGGAACGCTCGCGGGCCACCCACGCAGCCCCTTCGCGGACCAGAGTCGCCCGGAGCCGATCGTCCTCGAGAACGCGACCGAGCGCGCGGGCTAGGGCCGCGGCATCTCCCGCGGGGAAGAGGATCCCCGTCCGCCCGTCTTGAATCAGCTCCCGGTGCCCGCCGACGTCGCTGGCCACGAGCGGTCTCTCCATGGCCATCGCTTCGAGGGGCTTGAGCGGCGTGACAAGCTCGGTCAATCGCATGGAGTAGCGCGGATAGGCGAGCACATCGGCCGCGGCATACACGCGCGGAATCACGTCGAGCGGAACCCTTCCAAGGAAGATCACTCGATCCTCGATGCCGAGACGCCGTGCCTGCTCGCGGAGGGGGGATTCGGTCTCGCCCCCTCCCACGAGGAGAAGGACAATGTCCTCGGCCCGGGCGCCCACACGCCAAAAGGCATCGAGCAGGAGGTCGAGTCCTTCGTAGCGGTAGAAGGAGCCGATGAATCCCACGACGCGGCGGCCGGTGAGGCCCCATTCCTCCTGAAGCGCAGCATCCCTGGGGACCGGGCGAAGCTCCTCGAGGTTGACCGCGTTGGGCACGACCGTGAGCTTGCCCGAAGGGATCCCGCGGGAGACCAGCTCGGCCCGGATGCCCTCGCACAGCACCGCCACCGCACGGGCCCGCCGGCAAATCCAGGATTCCAGCCAGCGGACCATTCGATACTTCAGGGAGTTTTCCGCGTAGGTCCCGTGATCGACGGCGGCATCCTCCCAGAAGGCTCGGATCTCGTAGACCCAGGGCAGCCGGAGGGCTCGTGCCGCCCGCGCTGCCGCGAGGGCGGTCAATACCGGAGAATGGGCATGGATCAGGGCCGGGCGCTCGATTCGCGCGACCTCGATGATTCTATGGGCGAGCCGCCGAATCAGCTTCAGCTCGTACAGACCGGGAATTGCGGATCGGGGGATGCCGCCGGTGCGGTAGTGCGTGATGCCGTCGATTTGCTCGGACGGACCGCCGGGGTTCGAATCGGCCTCGTGCCGGGACGAGGTCACGGCCACGGGATTCCAGCCCATGCGCCGCTGGGCCAGGAATATGTTCCGGCTTCGGAATGTGTAGCCGCTATGCACGGGGAGGCTCTGGTCCAGGACGTGGAGGATGGTCATCGGCGGCGGCCGCCCCCCGCGGCATCGCGCCCGCGGCGCGCCTCGTTCCGACTCTGAAGCGCGGCATCGAACGTGCGGACCAACGCCTCCGAGACCCGGTCCCACCCGCGCGCCGACGCGGTCTCCGCGATGCTCGCCCGGTCCCACACCCTGCCGAGCCCCAGGGAAATCGCGCGGATGAAATCTGGCGTCGTCCGCTCAGCCAGAATCCCGACCGACCCGGAATCGACGATCTCAGGAATCCCGCCCGCGCGGCTGGCTACGACCGGGGTCCCGCAGGAGATCGACTCGAGGATCACGTTGGGGCAGCCCTCCTGGGCGCTCGCAAGGCAGAAGAGATCCGCCGCGCTGTACCAGAGGGGGAGCGTCGCCTGGTCCTGGGCCCCTCGGAGCATCGCGACACCTTGAAGCTCGAGCCGCTGAATCAGCGCCTCGAGCTCACCACGAGCCGGACCTTCGCCCAGGATGACGAGAGAGATTCCTGGAAAAGAGCGCCGCAGCTCCTGCATGGCACGGATCAGGATGTCGAATCCCTTGTTCCTGGTCAGGTTGCCCGCCGACAGAAGCACGGGCCCCGACGGGACGCCTAGGCGCTCCCGAGCGGCCGTGCGGCACCAAGGGTGAAACTTCAGGGCGTCGACTCCGTTGGGAATGACATCCACGCGGTCCGCAGCGGCGCCGAGCTCGCACATCTGGCGCTTGAGCGCGGCGGACACGGCGATCAGGCGATCCGCCTGCGTGAGGCAGCGGCGGAGGATTCCGCGTATCGATCGAAGCCTGGGATAGGTGTGAATATCGGTTCCACGCGCGGACAAGACCACCGGAAGACCCAGGTCTTTCCCGATGCGCAGCGCGGCGTATCCATCCGGGAATACGTAGTGTGCGTCGATCAAATCGAACGGCGCGCGGCGGTGGAGCTCCGTGACGAGACGGCGTGTTCCCCGGTACATGAGCCAGCCGTAGGAGAACATGCCGACCTTGGGCGTCATGAAATACCGCGGATGGTGCACTTCCAGCCCGGACAAGCGCTCGAGTCTTGGGACTTGCGTAAGCTCCCAGCGGTGCGTCCAGCGCAGGGGCGGGAAGTAGGGAACCGGCGCGACCACCTGGACGGTGTGGCCGGTGTGGCGCGCAAGCTGCGAGATTCGCTCCTGGATGAAGACGCCGTGTCGGGGGCGCACGGAGCTCGGGTACAGGGAAGTGAAGGTGAGAATTCTCACGCGTTCGGCGTCGAAGACGCGAAGCGGCGGCCCCAGCACTCGAGGACCAGCAGCGCCCAAAGCTGGGTCGCGAAGTTGTGCGTCCCGCGCTGGTGCCCGCTCCAAAGGGATCGAACTCCGACCGGATCCAACAGCTGCGAGACGAACGCTCCCTCGTCCAACACGTGCCCTTCGAAAACCGGCCGGAGCGGGCCTCGGAACCACGCCGCAAGCGGAACGGAGAAGCCCATCTTCCGCCGATACAATATTTCCCGCGGCAGGCGGCCCGACAGGGCCTTCTTGAAAATATACTTTCCCTGTCCGCCTCGGATCCGGAGCCCCGGCGGGATCTGCGCCGCGAATTCAATCACCTCGTGATCCAGGAGCGGCACCCGGACCTCCAGCGAGTGAGCCATGCTCGCGCGATCCACCTTGGTGAGGATATCGTCCGGCAGGTAGGTCTTCATGTCCACGTACTGGATGCGCGAAAGCGGATCCCATCCCACGCTCCGGGCGAAGTGGGGCTCGAGTACGGTGAACGGGTCGTACCCTTGGAGGGCGCGGCGGAGCTCCGGCCGATAGATCTTCGCGCGAAGACGCTCATCCATCCACGTCATGGTCCGGAAGTAGCCCCGCTCCCCGGTGAGGGAGAGGGAAGTGAGGAGCGTCTTGCCGCGGAGCGGCCGGGGAAGCCAATCCGCCTTGGGATAGATCCCGCCCAGAATCCCGAATAAAGGCCCGCGGATCGACGCGGGAAGCCATCCGCGAACCCGGTTCTCGAAGAGATCGAATCGGTACCGCTCGTAACCGGCGAACGCCTCGTCCCCGCCGTCCCCCGAAAGGGCAACGGTCGCGCGCTCCCGGGCCACCTGCGATACATAGTACGTCGGCACCATCGACGAGTCGGCGAACGGCTCGTCGTAGTGCCAGACCAGGGAGTCCAGGATCGCGACCGCATCGGCCCGGACGATCTTTTCGTAGGCATCCGCATGAACCAGCTGCGCCATACGCCGCGCGTACGGGAGCTCGTCGTAAGCCCGCTCCCCGAAGCCGATCGAGGACGTGATGACCGGTCGACCCAGGATTTCCGAGATGAACGCGACCACGGCGCTGGAATCGATCCCGCCCGAGAGGAACGCCCCGACCGGAACGTCGCTCACCAGGTGGGCCCGCACCGAATCCCGTACCCGCTCCACCAATTCTTCGACGTAGTCGGACTCGCTCCTGCCGTCGCCGGACTCGAAGGTCACGTCCCAGTAGGTGGAGGCCCGGAGTCCCCGGGCCGATACGGTCAGCCTTTCCGCCGGGGCGAGCTTTCGAACGTCGCGGAAAATCGTCTTCGGGCTGGGAACGTAGAGGTAGGTGAGATAGTCGTCGACCGCCTCGAGATCGATTCGACGAGGATGCTTCTCGGCCTCCAGGACGGCCTTGATCTCCGATCCAAACGCAAAGCGGGATCCGTCCCAGGAGTAATACAAAGGCTTGATTCCCAACCGGTCGCGCGCCAAGAACAGCTCCGAGCTGCGCGCGTTCCAGATCGCGAAGGCAAACATACCGCGCAGGTGTCGCACGCAGTCTTCGCCGAAGGCGTCGTAGGCGTAGAGGATCGTTTCGGTGTCGCTCGTCGTCCGGAACCGATATCCCCGGGCTGCGAGCTGATCGCGAAGCGAACGGAAGTTGTAGATCTCGCCGTTGAATACGACGGCGAGGGCCCCGTCCTCGCTCAGCATCGGTTGGCTTCCGGTCTTCAGATCAATGATCTTCAGACGCCGGTGCCCCAGCCCGACCGGCCCGGAGACGTAGCGTGACCCCTCGTCGGGGCCCCGATGCCGGAGCACGGCGGACATCCGGTCGATTTGATCCGGATCGACCGCACGAGAGGCGTCGATGCAAAAGATGCCCGCAATACCGCACATGGGGTTTCGTTGGAGCTCGGAGTGGCGGGCGTTCGCCCGCGATCAGCACCTCGCGTCAGAGGGCGAGCGGTGCCCTCGGAGGCCCCGGCGGGTCCGTGCCGTCTATCTCACTCGGAGGTTGGTTACGGGCGAAGGCAGAATGCTATCCGTGGGCGCCATGCGCATCATTGTATTTAGATGGATGGCGTTGCGCAACGATTGTGTCGCTCGCCCAAAGCCCACGAATCCAGATCTCCCTGGGACCGATTCGTCGGCGAGGTCCTGCAATCGATTCTTGTAGAGGGGTAGGAGGAAATCCCGGTAGGTCGTGCTCCCGGAGACCTGCGCCGCCGCCCAGAGACCTCCCATCAGCTCCAGATTCGTCTGGGGATAGCACGCCCAGTGATTCTCGAATGTCTGGGACGTGCCGGCCACGTTGAGGAACCAGACGCGACCGGTGCACTCACCGGAGGCCTGATATCCCGCATAGCCCAGGAAATCACCGTAGTAACCGTTTCCCTCGATCTGGCCCGTCGAAGGATTCCGGTCCTCCTTCATCGTCCAGTTGGCCACGGTGGTGATCGCGTTGGCCCAGGTCGCGCGCGTCCGGCCCGTGATGTCCCAGGCGCGGAACATGGCCGGCAGCAGGACGCCGACCACCTGCCGCATCCCCACGTCGCGGAAGTTGGATCGACCCGCGATATTGTCCGCGAAGGCATTCATGGCCGTGGTCAGCCTGGCGGCGTACGCCGGGTCTCTCGTGAGCTCGTACGCATGCGCGAGCCAGTCCAAGGACTGCCCGCAGAGCCGGCCCAGCCATACGCCGCCGGCGCTCAGCGCGGAGCCGCCCCCCGACAACACGTAGTCGTTCGTGAGCAGGGAGGTGGCGCCTTCCAGGGCTCGTTCCCGCGCCCGCTCGTCTCCCGTGAGGTAGTAGTAGTAGAAGAGCCCCGATCCCCAACAGTGCTCCACATGCACGTTGTCGCGATAATACCCTTCGTATGCTGGGGAGAGACCGTTGTAGTTCGTCCGATCCACACCCCCATCATCGTAGGGATTGTCCGGATAGACGTGGTAGGCCTCGGTCTCCATGTAATGGCGCGCGGCCTCGGTGAGCAGGCCGAGCCACGCGAGACCGTCTCCCGATCCACCCTCCACGTCGGCCCGCCTCACGAAATTGTGCGCGATGACGTAGACGCCGTCGTAATAGTTGACCCCGTGCTCCAGGTCCGCATCCCGCGACGATCCCAGCGGCATCGTGTTCCGGTCGAGGAAACCCCCGAAGTTGAGCCCGCCGTACAGGAGATTCGCCTCCCGGAACTGGAGGGTCTGGGAAAAGTTCGCGTCGAGGTCGTAATCCATCAGGCAGGTCACGTCATTCCCGCAGTTCGGATAGCGGAGCGGAGATACCGGCGGAAGGGGAGCGAAGGCGCCGCTCTGCCGGTACCAATTCGAGCTGGCCTTCGCGTACAGAGGGTTCTTGGCGAAACCGAAGACGATCGGGGTGATGGATGCTTCAGGCACGTTGGGGCCGTGGAAATACACCGTCACGTCGTCGCTCAGACCTTGCGCCTCGCGGAGCTTGTCATTCTCGGAGAGATCCAGCCGGATGGAGCCCCCGTCGCTCACGGTGAGGCGCTTCTCATAGCGCTGCCAGAACCACCGATCCGCGACCGTGAGCCCACCGGCCACATCCGACAGATCCGCCCAGCCCTCGGCGCGCCTCGAGACCGTGGAGGTCGTTCCTTGATTGTTGAGCGTATATACGAGCGAGGACGCGTCGTCGGCGTTATTCGCATTGATCCAGACGGAGCCGCCGGTCGAGAGCGTGCCGCTGACGGAGGCGCCCGCCTCCTTGCCCATGATGAATCGCTTGGGACCCACCATGGTCAGGCCTAGGTTCATCCACACGCTGGAGTAATCGATGTCGTCCGCGGGATTGCTGCTGCTGTTTTGAAAATCGCTCGCCAAATTTCCGTTGTAGTAGGAGTACACGATCCGAACGTAGCTCTTGTCCTTGTAGGCATAAATCCGAGCCACGTAGCCCAGCGAGGGCGTGGAGCCGCTCCGGTGCCTTCCCTTGATCTTGATCACCGCCCGGAGAGGTCCGTTCTCTTCGATCGCGAATTCGGAGGGCGTGTCGCTCGCCGTGGAATAGATGGAGGATCCCGACTGAACGAAGCCGCCGAGGGCACCTCCCGGGGAGAGGATTGGGGATGCGAATCGCCCGAGGGGGTCGTACCAAACGCCGCTGAGAAGCTGAAAGCGGCCCTGGTCCACCGTGAACTTGAGCGGCCCCGTCACGACGGTCACGATTCCGCCTGCTTGGACGGCGAGCGGCGAACCCGAGCCCCCGGAGCCGCCCGTCCTGAGCTGCAGCGACTTCACGGAGTACGGGCTCACACCGACCTGCGTGTCGACCAGGAGCCATTTGATCGGCCGGCTCCCATCACTAGGGGACCCGTCCCATCGGGCCAGCACGCGAAACTGTGACGGAAGCTCCACACCACCGTCGAAGACACCAAGGCCCGATGTCGAGAGCAGGTTTGCCGAGCGTGGGATCGGGACCCCCGAGGTCACGGGCTCGTTCGCGCGCGTCACCCCCGCGGTTTCCGGAACCCGGAGGGTCACCGACAGGGGAGCCTCGCTATCCTGGGCCATGAGCGCCCGGGGGAAGCTCGAGAAGAGAACGGCACAGAGAAGCGCTGTCGCACGAGCGCGAGATCTCAAAGATTTCCTCCCCCGGCGCGGATTCGGTCCTAAGCAAACGCAAGGAAGCGAGCAGAAACAGTGCCAGCAAGGATCGAAGGGTT
>VBOW01000002.1 GCA_005893275.1 Candidatus Eisenbacteria bacterium
TCGGACACTCTGGCTTCACAGGGGTCTCGATGTGGATCGATCCCAGGAACGACGCCTACTTCGTGCTCCTCACGAACTCGATCCACGCGGGCGGCCACAAGGATCTGAAGGCATTTCGCTCGCAGGCCGCCACCCTCGCGGCGCAAGGGCTGGGGATCTGAGACGCGGTTCGGGTTGAGCCGGAGCCGAAATCGGCGCATAATAGTAGTGGGGGTACCTCAAAAAACCGCGCCTCGCCGGCTCCGCAGCCTTCCACGCGGTCCGGCACGCGTTCAGCGGATCAGGGCCCGCAGGTGGGGAGCCGAACCCCAGGGGCCTCCCCCACGGAGGCTTCCCATGGCCAGCAAGCCGATGACTGCCGAAATGCACCCGGGGCCAGGCTTTCGAATCCGGAAAACCATCGCCCGACCGACCGCAGAATTGGTCGCGGCCATCGGCGAGTTCCAGACGGCGGTCATATCCGACGGACTCAACCGCCTCTATACGATGTCGCCGGCGATCCGATGCCTCACCCCGGGGCGCCAGCGTATTCTGGGCCCGGCCTGCACGGTCAAGGTCTTCCCGGGCGACAACCTCATGGTTCACAAATCGCTCGACATTGCGGCCCCGAACGACGTCGTCGTCGTGGACGCGGGCGGCTCCTCGATGAACGCGGTCCTGGGCGACCTGGTTTGCACCAAGGCGAGGCACCGCGGCCTCGCCGGATTCGTCGTCGACGGGTACATCCGCGATCTCGCAGGCGTCCTGACCCTGGGCTACCCGGTCTATGCCCGGGGGGCGACGCCGATCGGTCCCCTCCATCGGGGCCCCGGCGAGATCAACCACCCCATCCAGTGCGGTGGCGTTGTCGTCCATCCTGGGGACATCATCGTCGGCGACGAGAGCGGCGTCGTCGTCGTTCCACGGGAGTACGCCGCGCTCCTCGTGCGGCGCCTTCGCGAGCGACAGAAAGCCGAAGCGGACTACGTGGCGGCCGTCGCGCGCGGCCAGTTCTCCAACGCGTGGGTGGACCGGATCCTCGCCGAGGGGGGCTGTGAAATCGAGGAGTCGTAGGCGAGGATTGCCGGGGGGTATCCACGTGAACGGCCCTGGTCCGGCTCCATGGGCCCTGGAGCTCCGCCGCTCGGGCGCCTGGATCATGCTGAAGCTCCGCGAGCGCCGCGGCGCCCTCCGGGGCCGCATGGATCAGGCTCGAAACACCCTATACGGCGCGTTGTGGCGCGAATCAGCTCGGATCGTCGGGGCCGAGCTGAGCGAGCTGACCGACGGATTCTACGAAATCAGGCGGGGCGATCGTGTGACACGTGTCTGGCAAAGCCTTGTTCCGCTCGATGACCCCGTTACGCTCCGCATCGCGGCAAACAAGCCTCTCGTGCACGGTCTCCTGTCGGCGCGGGGTTTGCCGGTTCCGCGCCACCGTGCCTTCTCGTTGGCGACGATCGGCGACGCAATTCAATTCCTGGACGAGGTGAAGACGGACTGTGTCGTCAAGCCGGCGGCCGGCACCGGGGCCGGGGCCGGCGTGACGACGCGTGTCCGGACGCGGCGTGACCTCGTTCACGCGGCGGTCTTCGCTTCTGCCCTCGACCGCCAGCTCTTGATCGAGCGGCAGCACCCCGGCGAGAGCTACCGGCTCCTCTACCTGGACGGCGAGCTTCTGGACGCGGTCCGGCGGCGTCCGCCCCACGTCGTGGGAGACGGGCGGTCGACGGTGCGGCAGCTGATCCACGCCGAGAACCGAAGGCGGATGGAGCGGGCGGGCGTCGCCTCCTCGTGGCTCATCTCCGTGGATCCTGATTGCCGCGCCACGCTGCGAAATCAGGGCTTCGGCCTTCGGAGCGTGGCACCGGCCGGCCTCTCGCTCGCGGTCAAGACCGTCCCCAACGAGAACAGCGAGTCCGAGAACGAATGCGTGACGACGCAGCTCGGACCAGGATTGACGGAAGAGGGCGCTCGCGCCGCGACATGTCTCGGCGTGCGGCTTGCGGGGGTGGATGTCCTCACGGCTTCCCTGGGGGCCTCCCTGGCCGAATCCGGCGGGATCATCAACGAGGTCAACACGACGCCGGGCCTCCATATGCACTGCCGACTCGGCGACCCCGGGCGCGGCGCGAGAGTGGCCGGTTTGGTGCTCGAGCGCCTCCTCGGGCGGGCCGACGGCGCCCGGGGCGCCGAGCGATGAGCGCGGCGATGCCTCCGGGGCTTCCGTCCGTGATCCTCATCGGAGGAAGCGCGGGTGCGCTCTCCATCGCGCGCAGCCTTCGCCCCCGCGGGGTCCGGGTCTATGCCATCGCCCCCAGGACCAGCCACCTCCGGTTCTCACGCCATTCCCAGTGGATCCCCCTGCCGAAAGCGGAGGATCGACAAACGCAATGGCTCGACTTCCTGATGCAGAGGGCCGGCGAAGAGCTCAGGGGGGCCGTGGTGATCCCGTGCGAGGACGACGGCCTCGAGCTGGTCGCGCGCCGCCGGAGCGATCTCGAGCGGCGCTACGTCCTGATCGAGGCGAACGACGCGATCCTGCTCGCGCTGCTCGACAAGGAGGCGACCTACGCCCTGGCGCGGGAAGCCGGGGTTCCCGCGCCGCGGATCTGGCCGGTGCGGAGCGTGGAGGAGGCGGCTTCCCTCCGCGACCTGACCTATCCCTGCGCCGTGAAGCCCAGGCACTCCCACCGCTTTCAAAGACACTTCCCCTTCCACAAGCTCCTCGTGACGCGCAACCGCGACGGGCTCCTCGACGCGCTCGGACTGGTTTTCGGGCGGGGGCTCGAGGTCTTCATCACGGAGATCATCCCCGGTCCGGAGGACGCGTATCGAAGCTACTTCACCTATATGGACGAGTCGGGTGAACCGCTCTTCCACTTCACGAAGAGGAAGATTCGGCAGTTTCCGAACGGGTGCGGGCTCGGGACCTATCACGTGTCCGATTGGAATCCCGATGTCATCACGCTCGGGCTGCAGTTCCTGCGCGGGGCCCGGCACCGCGGCATGGCCAACGTGGAGTTCAAGCAGGATCCGCGCGACGGCCAGCTCAAGCTGATCGAGTGCAATCCCAGGGTCGTCTTTATCAACGAGCTTCTCCGGCTGAGCGGCATCGATCATTCCCTCTTGGTCTACAACCGACTGGTCCATCGGGCCCTCCCGCCGCTGGGCACCTACAAGGTCGGCGTCCATGTTCTCCGGCCGGTCGATGACTTCCGTGCGTTTCGCGTCGCGCACCGCCGGGGCGAGCTGAGCTGGTCTACGTGGGCCCGGAGTCTTCTGCGTCGCCAACAACTGTTGGTGTTCCGTTGGACCGATCCGTGGCCCACCCTGGCCCGCTTGGGACTGGGACTGAGGAGCCGCGCCGTGCGGATCGCCTCCCGCATCCTCCCCCTACGCGGCGCGCCCGACGCGACGCAGAGGTGGCCCGAAATAGTGTGAGTTCCCGTCGGAGGCCATGACTCCGCTACGCGTCATATCGGCGGAGCACGATCGCTTCGCGAAGGAGGTCCTCGTGGCGGCCGGCGCCGACGACGGGGAAGCGGCGGTCGTGTCCGGGGCGCTTCTCTGGGCGGGTCTCCGGGGGCTCCATCTCTGGGCCCTCGACCGTCTGCCGATCCTGGCGCTGCGCCTTCGACGTGGGCTGATCCGGTCGCCCGCCCGGATGACCTGGGAGGCCTTCGCCCCCGCCGCGCACCGTCTGGACGCGGACAACGGGTTCGGGCAGCTCGCGGGGAGCGTCGCGATGGACCGGGCGATCCGGACGGCCAGAACGGAGGGCATCGGCTTCGTGGTGGTGCGCCGCAGCAACCACTACGGCGCTGCCGGCTACTACGGCGCGCGAGCCGCCGAGGCGGGCCTGCTCGGGATCACCGGCACGAATGCCTTTCCGAAGGTGGCTCCCCACGGAGGAACGAAGCCGGTCCTGGGAACGAACCCGATCGCCTTCGCCTGCCCCACGCGAGGCGGCGGGCCGATTCTGGTCGACTTCTCGACGGCGGCTCTGAGCGGCGGCGCGGTGCGAGACGCGCGAAAGAAAGGTGAGCCCTTACCCGCCGGCTGTGCCCTGGACGCGGCGGGGATGCCGACGCAGGATCCCGCCGCGGCCGAGCTGGGGGGCATGCTCCCCGCGGCCGGGCCCAAAGGGTTCGGGCTCGGGATCGTGGTGGAGATCTTGAGCGGGCTTCTTTCCGGGGGGGCCTTTGGTCACGAGGTGGGCTCGCTCTTTCATACGTGGGACCGGCCGGCCGATGTCGGGCACTTCTTCCTCGCGATCGAAATCGAGCGCTTCATGCCGGCCGATGAATTCCTGACGCGAGTGGATCGGCTTCTCACATGGATCGCGGCTTCGCCGGCGCAGGACGTTTCATCGCCTGTGCGCGTGCCGGGGGCGCGCCGCCAGGAGTACCTGATGGCCTACGCGAGCCAGGGAATACCCATCGAGGACGAGATCAGGCGATCCCTGGACGAGCTCGCGCGGGACCTGGGCGTCGCGCCCCTCCGCGGAGAGTCGGACATCGCGGGGTAGAAACCCAAATCAGAATTGTGCTTTTTCCGTCGAGCCCTGGAGCGCCACCGTCGAGGAGCTCCCTCCCGTGATGACCTGGATCACCTGATCGAAGTAACCGGTGCCGACCTCGCGCTGGTGCCGGGTGGCCGAATATCCGTGGGCTTCCGAGGCGAACTCCGCCTCCTGAAGCTCGGAGTAGGCCGCCATGCCCCGTTCGCGGTACGCGCGCGCCAGCTCGAACATGCTGTGATTCAGCGCGTGGAACCCCGCGAGGGTCACGAACTGGAATCTGTATCCCATCGCGGCAAGCTCTCGCTGGAACTTCGCGATGGTCGCGGGATCGAGCTTGGCCTTCCAGTTGAACGAAGGCGAGCAGTTGTAGGCGAGCATCTTGCCCGGGAAGCGGGCGTGCACCGCCTCGGCGAACTCGCGCGCCTCGCGGAGATCGGGCGTGGAGGTCTCGCACCAGAGGAGATCGGCGTAGGGCGCGTAGGCCAATGCGCGCGCGATCGCGCACGATAGCCCGCCCCGAATCCGGTAAAACCCCTCCGCGGTCCGCTCCCCTGTCAAAAACTCGCGGTCGCGCTCGTCCACGTCGCTCGTCAAGAGCTTCGCGCTGTCGGCGTCGGTCCGCGCGACGATGATCGTCGGGACGTCCAGGACGTCCGCCGCGAGCCTCGCCGCGACCAAGGTGCGGATGAACGCGCCGGTCGGGATGAGCACCTTGCCGCCCAGGTGGCCGCATTTCTTCTCCGAGGAGAGCTGATCCTCGAAGTGGACCCCGGCGGCGCCGGCTTCGATCATTCCCTTCATCAGCTCGAACGCGTTGAGCGGGCCACCGAAACCCGCCTCCGCGTCGGCGAGGATGGGCGCGAGCCAGTGGCGTCCGGCGTGTCCGTTCGGGCCGCCGTTTCCCTTCCCCCGCTCCATCGCCTCCGCATGCTCGATCTGATCCGCGCGAAGGAGCGCCTGGTTGATGCGGCGGACGACGCTGGGGACGCTGTTCGCCGGGTAGAGGCTCTGGTCGGGATAGGTCTGCCCGGCAAGATTGGCGTCGGCCGCGACCTGCCAGCCGCTCAGGTAGATCGCGTCGAGCCCCGCCTTCACCTGCTGCACCGCCTGGTTTCCGGTCAGCGCCCCCAACGCCGCGACGTATTCTTGCGTGGTCAGGAGGTCCCAGAGCCTGAGCGCCCCAAGCCGCGCGAGCGTGTGCTCGACGCGCACCGTGCCGCGGAGCCGCGCGACATCCTCCTCGGAGTAAGGCCGCGTAATGCCGTCCCATCGGCCCTTCGATGTAGGCCCGGCCTTCACGGTGCGGCCGTTCGTATTCTTCTTTTCAGGAGCGGTTCGGTTCCAGGTTTGTCGCCTTGTGCGCGTTGTCAACATGCGGGCTTCTCCTCTGGCTGGGGCGATCTTGTTCGTGCTCATCGTGATTGTTCCTAGGCGGACTCGACGGAGCCGCGATCCAAAGCTTGATATGCGGGGAGCGTCAGGAAATTCTCGAGCGATTGCGCGGTGGAAATCCGCTCGAAGAGCGCGCGGGCTTCGCCGAAGCGTCCCGCCTCAAACCGGGAGGACCCCACCTCCCGCTCGATCGTCTTCATCTCGTCGTCGACGACAGCGCCGATCAGCTCCGGCGTCACCCGGCGGCCGTCTTCGAGCGCCACGCCGTGGCGAAGCCACTGCCATACCTGGGCGCGCGAGATCTCGGCCGTGGCGGCGTCCTCCATGAGCGAGTAGAGCGGGACGCATCCCGACCCGCGCAGCCAGGATTCGATGTATTGGATTCCGACCCTGACGTTGAGCCGCAACCCTTCCTCCGTCCTCGTGCCTTGAGGTACACGCAAGAGGTCCGCGGCGGTCGCGCGAACGTCCTCACGGAGCCGCTCGAGCTGATTCGGACCCTTCATGTGCGCCTCGAAGACTTCACGCGCGACCGGCACCAGACCCGGATGCGCGACCCACGTTCCGTCGTGGCCGTCACGCACCTCGCGGAGCTTGTCCGCGCGGACCTTCTCCAGAGCCGCCTTGCTCCGCGCTTCATCGTTCTTGATCGGGATCTGGGCGGCCATCCCGCCCATGGAATGGACGCCGCGCCGGTGGCAGGTGCGCACGGCCAGCTGCGTGTAGGCGCGCATGCAGGGCTGCTCCATCGTCACCTGGGAGCGGTCGGGCAGCACCGCGGCGGGATCGTGCTGGCGCGTCTTGATGAAGCTGAAGATATAATCCCACCGTCCGCAGTTGAGCCCGGCCGAGTGCTCTCGCAGCTCATAGAGGATCTCGTCCATTTCGAAGACCGCGGGGAGAGTCTCGATCAGCACCGTCGCCTTGATCGTGCCGCGTCCGATGCGAAGCGCTTCCTGCGCGTAGAGGAAGATGTCGTTCCAGATCCGCGCTTCGCGATGGCTTTCGAGCTTCGGGAGGTAGAAATAAGGTCCCGTTCCCCGGGCCAAGAGCTCGTGGGCGTTGTGAAAGAAATAGAGGCCAAAATCCAGGAGGCTCGCCGGAATCGGCCGTCCTTCAAAAGTGACGTGGCGCTCGGGGAGGTGGAGCCCGCGAGGGCGCACCAGGAGCACGGCGGTCTTCTCATGGAGACGGTATTGCTTGCCCGTGGAAGGATCGTCGAAGGAGAGCCGTCGGCGAACCGCGTCGCGGAGGTTGAGCTGCCCTTCGATGAGGTTATCCCAGGTCGGGGAATTCGCGTCCTCGAAATCCGCCATGAAGAGATCGGCGCCCGAGTTGAGCGCGTTGATCACCATCTTCCGGTCGGTCGGCCCCGTGATCTCCACCGTCCGTCGCGTGAGGTCTCGCGGGATCGGGGCGACGCGCCATGCGCCTGCCCGGATCGGCTCTGTTTCCGCCAGGAAATCGAGCGGCTCCCCGCTCGCGATACGCAGCAGGCGCTGGTCGCGATTTTTCAGCGCCTCTTCTATCCGCGGCGCGAAGCGACGCGCGAGCTCTTCCAGAAAGACGAGCGCTTCCGCGTTCAGAACCTGCTCGAATCCCGCCCTCACGCGCGCTTCGATCGCGAGCGCCCGCGCTGGGGGTGCGTTCCGAATTGCCATGTACACATATTAACATCCAAACAGCGGATCAACAATAAGTATCTGTAAAATAATTAGTTAAGATGGTAACAGTTAGTTAAATGTTGCTGTAAATAGTTAAAATCAGTAAAATCCAAGAATGCGGTCCATCCAGCACTTAGGAAAACGGATCCGAGCCCTGCGGCTCAGGGAAAGCCTGACGCAGACCGCGATGGCGGAGCGGCTCGGTGTATCCACGAGCTATCTCAATCTCATCGAGCATGACCGCCGGCCGGTCAGCGCCAATCTCCTGATCAAGTTGGCGCAGTTCACGGACCTCGACCTCAAATCCTTCGCCCCTGGAGAGGACACCAAGCTCGCCGCCATCCTGATGGAGGTGTTCGGCGATCCGGTCTTCGAGGGGAACGCTCCCTCGGAGTCCGAGACCCGCGAATTCGTCGCTTCGAACCCCGAGGTCGCCCGCGCGGTGCTCCACCTCCATCACTCGTTCGTCGAAACCCGCGGCTCCGCCGCGACGCTCGCCGCGCAGGTCCTGGATCGGCAGGACCTCACGGGCATCGACCGGGGCGGGATGGCCTCGGAGCAGGTGACCGATCTGATCCAGCGTTATCGAAACCACTTCCCGGAGCTGGAGGCCCAGGCGGAGCGGCTGTGGAAGGACGCCCGCCTCGAGGGAGAGGATCTCTTCGGTTCCCTGGCTCGCTATTTGGAGTCGAAGCACAGGGTCGACGTCCAGGTGCTCAAGGTGGGCGAGATGGGGTCGGCCGTACGCCGCTTTGATCCGGAGCGCCGCAAGCTCCAGATCTCCGAAGTGCTCCGACGCGGGTCGCGCAATTTCCAGCTCGCCTACCAGATCGGGTTGCTCGACGGCTCCGACCTGATCGATCGCATCGCCCGCGAGCCCGAGCTCACCTCCGACGAAGCGCGCGCTTTATGCAGGGTTGCGCTCGCGAATTACTTCTCCGCCGCGGTGCTGATGCCCTACGAGGAATTCCTCCGAGCCGCCCAGCAGGAACGCTATGACCTCGATCTGCTCCAGCATCGATTCCGAGCCAATTACGAGCAGGTCTGCCACCGCCTCACGTCTTTGCAGAAGAGGGGGGCGGAGGGGGTTCCCTTCTACATGGTCCGCATCGACATCGCCGGCAACATCTCCAAGAAGTTCAGCGCCATCGGGCTCCACTTTCCGCGGTTCGGCGGCCTGTGCCCTCTTTGGAACGTGCACGCGGCCTTCCTCCGTCCCAACGTCATCCGGGTCCAGATCTCACGCCTTCCGGACGGAAGAACCTTCTTTTCCATCGGCCGCACGATTCGCAAGCACCGTGGCGGATTCCATGCGCCCGAGATCCTCTACGCCATCGAGCTGGGTTGCGACATCGATTCGGCGCGCCAGCTCGTCTACGCGGATGGGATGGACCTCTCCAATCCGGCCGGCGTGATTCCGGCGGGGATCACCTGTCGCCTCTGTGAGCGGCTTGATTGCGGGGCGCGCGCGTTCCCATCGATGCACAACCCTCTCCGGATCGACGAGAATGTGCGCGGCATTTCGTTCTACGCCCCGGCCCAGGAGGAGCAGCCGTGACCCCGAGATCCGCACGCCACGTTTTCACGATCGCGCTCCTCTTCGCCGGGGCCCACGCGCCGCCCGCGGGCGCGAGTCCGGCCGTGTCCGCGGCGCCCCTGCCCGCGGCGGATCCCCCATTCGGGTCCTATTGGCACGACGGGAAGGCCGAGCTGGACGGGTACCGCTACAGCGTGACCCGTTACGGGCAGCTCCGTCGCGGACAATGCGCCGCGATCTACGTCACCGAGCCCTTCAGCCGCTCGAAGCGGGTCAAAGTGGATGACGCCTCCCGAAATCCCAAAGATACGTTCGACGTGCTCAAGCTGAACCTGATCCGCGACTTCCAGACCGGAATTTACGATTACAACACGATGACCTCCCTTTTCGTGCGAAGCGAGGATTTCGACCCGGTGAAAGCCTCCTTCGCGAGCATGGAGTGGTGCGGGAACGTCTACGAGGAGCTACGCGTCGACCCGGGGCTCGTAAGCCAGAGGCTCTCGAGCTACTTCGAGGACGAATCGACGAGCCAGGAAGTGCGGCACCCGAAGGGCGGACTCATGGAGGAGGAGCTCTTCATCCGGCTGCGCGGGCTTTCCGGAGACTATCTCCGGCCGGGTCAGGCCAAGACGGTGCCATTTCTGCCGAGCGCGTTCCGGAGACGGCTCACGCACCAGCCGCTCCGCTGGACCGACGCGCGCATCGAAAGGCTCGCCGCGGCGCGGGCGGTCACCGTCCCAGCCGGCCGGTTCATCTGCTTCGTCTATTCCGTGAAAATCCAAGACGGCCCCGAGGGGCTTTTTTTCGTCGATCGCGCCTACCCGCACCGCGTCGTGCGGTGGGAATGGAGGCAGGCGACGGGCGCCGGAACACACCTGTCGTCGGAGAGCAACGATTCCGGCGACCTCCAGGGATCGACCCGGACGAGCTACTGGAAGCTGCACGGCGAAGGGGACGAGCGCTATCTCAGGCGGCTCGGCCTGAACCCGGGGGGCCGGTAGCGGCGGGGCGGCCCGCGCGGCGCCCCCGGCTACTTCCTAGGAGACGCGGTCTCCGCGCCGGGAGGCAACGCAGGCGGCTGAAACGGGATCACCCAGCCCGCGACCGCCGGGACGCGCCGGGCGGGGGTCTGCGCGTCCCGAAGGGAAAACCCGAAAAGCTGGGCCACCGTGTAGAGCACCAGAGCGACGCCGGTGATCGGGAGCGTCAGGGCCAACAAGTAGCGGACTCCGACCCCTCGTATGCTCGAATGACGCAGACGCGAGGATTCGGCGGTCTGGGCTCCTTTGCTCGGACGCGGCACACAGGAAGATTCGGCAGCCGGGGCCGCTTTCTTGAATCCGCTAGGGCGCCTTCGGGTGGGCGCGATCCACGACCACGTTCCCGCCCTTCATCACCCAGCGAACGCGCTCGATGACCGCGCGGATATCGGCTGTCGGGTCCCCTTCGACCGCAACGAGGTCCGCGTAGTAGCCCGGCGCGACGGCGCCCAGCTCCTTCTCCATGCCGAGGAGGGCGGCGCCGTTCGTCGTCGCGGTCGCGAGCGCCTGCGCGGGGGTCATTCCGGCCTTCACGAACCAGCCCAGCTCGCGCGTATTCTCGCCGAACATCGTGAAGACCGCGTCCGAACCCATCGCGATCCTGACCCCCGCTTTGATCGCACGGCGCACGGTTTCCAGATTTCGGGAGCGATACGCGTCGAGCCGCGCGGCCACGGAGTCGCTGTACCCGAACGCCTCCCTGTTCTCGGCGTAGTAGCGGTTGTGATCGACCGTCGGCACGTAGTAGACACCGCGCCGCGCCATCTCGCGAAGGGTCGCATCGTCCAGGTCGATCGCGTGCTCCACGGACGTCGCCCCGGCCCGGACCGCATCGCGGGCGCCGTCCGGCCCGTAGGAATGGATTGCGACCCGCTTGCCGCGCTGGCGCGCGATATCCACCGCCGCCTTCATCTCCTCGAAGGTGTAGGTCTGGTATCCGGTCACGTCGTCGGCGCTGCCCGTCGAGCCATAGATCTTCACGACATCGGCTCCGGCCGCGATCTGCTGCCTCGTCGCCCGCATGACCTGCTCGACGCCGTCCGCCAGGCCCCCGGCGGGAGGCAGCGGCGCGTCCTGATACGGGGTGTACGTGGGGAAGAGGCCGTACCCGGCCACGAACATCCGCGGTCCCGTCATCGCGCCCCGGTTGATGAGGTCGCGCATGGCGATGTCCATGTACTGAAACGATCCCAGGTCGCGCACGGTGGTCACGCCGGCCTCGAGCGTCCTCCGCGCGTTTTCCTGAGCCAGAAACATCGTCTGCATCGGCGGCCGCGCGTTGAGCTCAGCCCACGGCCTCGTACCGGGCGTCCGGTCCCAGTAGTAGGTCATGTGGGTATGCGCGTCGATCAGGCCGGGAATGCCGGTAAAGCGGGCGAGGTCGATCCGCTCGGCGTCGTCCGGAACCTTCGCGGCCGTGTAGGAGCAGACCGACCGGACGCGATCCCCTTCGACAACGACCAGGGCGTCCGTGAGCGTATGACCCTTGCCGTCGATCAGCTTCTCGAAGTGGATCGCCTTGACGCGGGCCGTGGATGGCGCTGGAGACGGTTGCGCGGTCGAAACCGCGGAGAGAGAGGGCGCGGCTCCCAGTGCGGTCGCGACGAGAACGCACCAGGCGCGGATGCCCACGCCCTAGCTCTCCTGCTCCTCGTACTTGGTCTTGAGGCGCGTGATGACGGCGGGGTCGGCGAGGGTGGTCGTGTCCCCGACGGCCTTGCCTTCGGCGATGTCGCGGAGCAGACGGCGCATGATCTTGCCCGAGCGGGTCTTCGGAAGATCCGCCGTGAACAGAATTTCCTCGGGGCGGGCGATCTTGCCGATCTTCTTCACGACGTGCTCCTTCAGCTCGTCCGCGAGATCGGCGCCGGAGTGCTTCCCTTCCTTGATCGTGACAAACGCCGAAATCGCGGTCCCTTTGAGATCGTGATTCCGGCCCACGACGGCGGCCTCCGCGACCGAAGGGTGATCCACGAGCGCGCTCTCCACCTCCATGGTGCTGATCCGGTGCCCCGCGACGTTCATGACGTCGTCCACCCGCCCCAGCAGCCAGAGATAGCCGTCCGCATCGCGCTTCGCGCCGTCCCCCGTGAAATAAACCCCCGGAAAGCGCGACCAGTACTGCTGTCGGTAACGCTCGGGATCGCCGTAAATGCCCCGCAGCATCGCGGGCCATGGACGCCGGAGCACCAGGTATCCGCCTCCGACCTTGACCGATTCCCCCTGCTCGTTCACGACGTCGGCTTCGATTCCGGGGAGCGGCCTCGTGGCGGACCCGGGCTTGAGAGCGGTGATCCCGGGGAGCGGCGAGATCAGGATCATGCCGGTCTCGGTCTGCCACCACGTGTCCACCACCGGGCAGTTGCCGCCGCCGATGTGCTCGTGATACCAGACCCAAGCCTCGGGGTTGATCGGCTCCCCCACCGTGCCGAGCAGCCTGAGCGAGACGAGCCTGTGCTTCTTGGGCCACTCGGTTCCCCACTTCATGAACGCGCGAATCGCGGTCGGAGCGGTGTAGAAGACCGTGACCGCCAGCTCCTCGCAGATCTGCCAGAAGCGGTCCTTGTCCGGCCAGTCGGGGGAGCCCTCGTACATCACGACGGTCGCCCCGTTGGCGAGCGGTCCGTAGACCACGTACGAATGCCCCGTCACCCACCCGATGTCGGCGGTGCACCAGAAGACGTCCTCCTCCTTGAGATCGAACACCCACTTCGTCGTGGCGTAGACCCCGGTGAGGTAGCCTCCGGTGGTGTGCACGATCCCCTTGGGTTTGCCGGTCGTGCCGGAGGTGTAGAGGATGTAGAGCATGTCTTCGGCATCCATCGGCTCCGGCCAGCAGTGGTCGGAGATGCCGTCCATGAGCCGGTGCCACCAATGGTCCCGGCCTTCGTTCATGTGGACCGCGAAGTCGCCTCGCTTCACGACGACGACGTGCTCGATCGTCGGCGCACCCTGGAGCGCTTCGTCCGCGTCGCGCTTCAGCGGCACGATCTGCCCGCGCCGCCATCCCCCGTCCGCGGTGATGAGCACTTTGGCCTGGGCGTCGTTGATCCGGTCGCGGAGCGCCTCCGCGCTGAATCCACCGAAAACGACGCTGTGCACCGCGCCGAGGCGCGAGCACGCGAGCATCGCGATCGGAAGCTCGGGCACCATCGGCATATAGAGCGCGACGCGGTCCCCCTTCGCGACGCCTAGCTTCCGAAGGGCGTTCGCGAACTTGTTCACCTCGCGATAGAGATCCCAGTAGGTGAGCGTGCGGCGGTCCCCGGGCTCCCCGACCCAGATGAGGGCCGCCTTGTTCCGGCGCGCGCCGCGGATGTGCCGGTCGAGGCAGTTATACGAGACGTTGAGCTTTCCTCCCGTGAACCACTTCGCGTCCGGCACCTTCCACTCGAGGACGCGGTTCCACGCGACGAACCAATCCAGCTCGCCGGCGACCTTGCCCCAGAATCCCTCGGGATCCGCGGCGGCCTGCGCGTAGATCGATTCGTCCCGGATGGTGGCTTTATCTCGGAACTCGTTCGACGAGTGGTAGGAACGACGCTCTTCCAGGAGCGCGTCGATGGCGGCCCTCGAGCCGGACCCGCTGGATGGATTCTTGCTCGCCATGGAGGGACCCCCGGAGTACTCGACAAACCCCGGCGCGCCGCGGAACGCCCGGAGGCGCCGCGGCGCCCGAAGCTACGCTGCGAATCGGTCTAGGAATCGCCCGGGCGTCTCACTCGCCCGGATGGGTGTCGGCGCATGCCCGGAGCGTGAAATCGCCCGCGGTACGAACCGAGACCGAGTTGATCTCATCCAGATCGTCCCCCACCCTCGAGTTGACGGTCGCGGTTCCGGCCGCGTTCCCCACATAGTGTCCAATCACGTCGTCCGCGGAGTAAGGCTCCAGCTCGCAGATATGGTTCTCGTAGTAAAGCGACAGGTACTCGGTGCCCGGCGTGAGCCCGGTCGCGTGCACCGTGATGATGGTTCCTCCCTTCGGCAGCCCTTCCAGGTTCACAAACCCACCGATGCCGGATCCGTTCACGGGCTGAAGCGATGCCTTGACGTGGCGGGAATGGGCGGGCGCCGCCCCCAGGACGAGAAAGGCAAGCGCGACTGATGCAGACACGATGATAAGCCTTCGCATACACGCCTCCTTGACGTACCCGGCCACCGGCTGGCCGGGTGGCGAGGTAATTCTACTGAACCCATCGCCATAGGAAGGCACCTTTCTTTCCACGGCCCATCAGGGCGCCGCCGCGTTCCTTTCCTCCGGTCGTGGATAACAGGCGAGGATCAAATGGAAGGTGTCGGGAGCTGCGTCCGACGCATGGGGCGGCGGGCTCGTCGTCCCGTACTTCATGGCGATGGATTGGATGGCTTCTTGAACATCATGCAGAAACGCTGCCCGCTCGACGGGCCTCGCGAGACGCACTTGCGCGGAAAACCCGAGCGAGGGGATCTCCCCCTGTTCCTCCTGGGCCAAGCGGCCGACATCCGCCTGCAGCTCTTCCGCGAGCGAGAGGACAAAACCCAGGCTCATCTGGTCGCGGGCCCGGCGCGCCCCGCCGATCTTCCCTACAAGCGTCGGAGAGAGCCAATACGAACGCGCGGTCGCGCGGTAGAGCCCCTCGGGGATCGCGCGCACCCGCCTCTCCTCCACCTTTTCGATCGCGCCCGCGCGTTCCAGGACTTTCACGTGGTAGTAGATTTTCTGCGGCGACTCGCCGAGCGAGTCCGCCAATTCGGTGCAGGTGCGGGGCTCGCCGGCGAGCCTCAAGAGCTCCATCCGGATTGGATTGAGGAGCGCTCCCGCCTGTTCCGTCTTCTCGATGAGCATTACGTCGCGCATTCCGTATCTCCAATGCAGGGCTATATTCAAACAATATTTATTGTACAATTTAATTTGTATATATGTCAAGCGCAAGCATTGGGGTCCGGACCCGAGCTCAGGCATCGCCCATGAGGACGCTCCAAACCGGCCCGGCATACCCCAGAATCCGCATCGCGAAGCCCTTTTCAACGTCAATAGATTGAGGTACAATCTCTGTGGACCCCAACATCTTGTGTTTTTTCTTGACGGCGTTCTCACCCCCTACGCTAGAGTGCGACCCCGGCTCCTGAGGGAGCCGCCGGCCGGGGACGGTCGGGCCGGGGGGCCGCAAGGGTGGCCATTAAGGGAGGCGGGCACTGCGCCAAGAGAGGGGAACGAGATGGAGAGGGAGCTGGGGTTGAGTGGGTTGGCGACTATGGAAGGAAGCACCGCAATGAGCGTCCAGGGTAAGCCGGAGTTCGGGGTCGAGAAGAGGGGCGGGCTCCGCTTTCCCCGGGTGTTCACCCGCGCGGGCTCACATCCCTTCGACGAGGTCGAGTGGGATCTGAGGACCGCGATCATATCCAATGAACAGGGCCAGGTTGTTTTCGAGCAGCGGGACGTCGAGTTCCCCAAGTTCTGGTCGCAGATGGCGACCAACGTCGTGGCCTCGAAGTATTTTCGCGGGCAGATGGGGACTCCCCAGCGCGAGCGCTCGGTCAAGCAGCTGATCGGGCGCGTGGTCCGATCCATCGCGGATTGGGGACGGAAGCAGGGCTATTTCGCGTCCGACCTCGACGCCCAGTCGTTCTCCGACGAGCTCACCTACCTGCTCCTCCACCAGAAGGCCTCCTTCAACAGCCCGGTCTGGTTCAACTGCGGCGTGGAGGCGAAGCCGCAGTGCTCGGCCTGCTTCATCAATTCGGTGGCCGACACGATGGAGGGGATCCTGAACCTTGCGAAGACCGAAGGGCTCCTCTTCAAATGGGGCTCGGGAACCGGAACGAATTTCTCCTCGCTCCGCTCTTCAAAGGAGCACATCCAGGGAGGCGGCACGGCCTCGGGGCCGGTTTCCTTCATGAAGGGGTTCGACGCGTTCGCCGGCGTCATCAAGTCCGGAGGCCGCACGCGCCGGGCCGCGAAGATGGTGATCTTGAACGTCGATCACCCGGACATCGTGGAATACATCAAGTGCAAGGCCGAGGAGGAGAAGAAAGCCTGGACGCTGATCGACTCGGGCTACAATCCCTCGCTCAACGGTCCCGCCTACTCCTCGATCTTCTTCCAGAACTCCAACAACTCCGTCCGCGTGACCGACGAGTTCATGCACGCGCTCGAAAAAGACGCCGCCTGGTCGACCAAGGCGGTCACGAATGGCGAGGTCATCGACACCTACCGGGCGCGCGACCTCATGCGCATGATCGCCGAGGCGGCGCACCAGTGCGGCGACCCCGGCATCCAGTTCGACACCACGATCAACGATTGGCATACAGTTCCAAACAGCGGACGTATCAACGCTTCTAACCCATGCTCGGAATACATGCACTTGGACGACTCCGCGTGCAATCTCTCCTCCCTGAACCTCATGAAATTCCTGCGCCCGGACAAGAGCTTCGACGCCGACGCTTACAAGCACGGCGTCGAGACCATGATCTTGGCCCAGGAAATCATCGTCGATAACGCGTCCTATCCCACGCCGGCGATCGAGCGGAACAGCCATGACTACCGGCCGCTCGGTCTGGGCTACGCGAACCTGGGCGCGCTCCTCATGTCGTGGGGAATCCCCTACGACAGTGACCAGGGGCGTGGGGTCGCGGCGGCTCTGAGCGCCCTCATGCACGGGCACGCGTACGCGACCAGCGCACGCATCGCCGCCGTGACGGGGCCCTTTCCCGGTTTCGCGAAGAACCGCGAGCCGATGCTGCGCGTCATCGCCAAGCATCGCTCGCACGTGGATCGAATCGACTCGCGCGCCCTGCCCCGCGACCTGATGGATGCGGTGCGGGCAACCTGGGAGGAGTGCGCGGCGCTCGGCGCCGAGTCCGGCTACCGGAACTCGCAGGTCACGGTGATCGCGCCCACCGGCACGATCGCCTTCATGATGGATTGCGACACGACCGGCATCGAGCCCGACATCGCCCTCGTGAAGTACAAGAAGCTCGCGGGAGGCGGGATGCTCAAGATCGTGAACAACACGGTGCCCGAGGCGCTGCGTCGTCTCGGCTACGGGGAGGATGCGGTGAATCGGATCGTGCAGTTCGTGGACGAGCACGAGACGATCGAAGGAGCGCCGGGGCTCAAGGAAGAGCACCTCCCCGTTTTTGATTGCGCCTTCAAGCCGAAGAGCGGAACCCGGACGATCCATCACATGGGCCACATCCGGATGATGGAGGCCGTGCAGCCGTTCGTCTCCGGCGCGATCTCCAAGACCGTGAATATGCCGGAGGCAGCGACGCCGCAGGATATCGCGGACGCCTATGTGGCCGCGTGGAAGGCGGGGCTCAAGGCGATCGCGATCTACCGTGACGGATCGAAGCGGAGCCAGCCGCTCTCGACCGGCAAGGAAGACCGGGGTGCGTCCCCGGCTCCGGCCGCGCAGCCGAGGCGGCGGAGGCTCCCGGACGAGCGGAAGTCGATCACGCACAAGTTCTCGGTTGCGGGCCACGACGGTTATCTCACCGTGGGCATGTACGAGGACGGCACGGCGGGTGAGATCTTCATCGTGATGGCCAAGGCGGGGAGCACGCTCTCCGGCGTGATGGATTCCTTCGCGACGGCCGTATCGTTGGGGCTCCAGCACGGCGTGCCGCTCCAGCTCTACGTGAACAAGTTCAGCCATGTGCGGTTCGAGCCTCACGGCTTCACGAAGAACCCGGATATACCGATCGCGAAGTCGATCGTCGATTATATTTTCCGCTGGCTCGGCGTCAAATTCCTGGGGTACGCGCCGGCGACCGTCGCGCACGAGGCCGCGAAGGAGGACCCACTCGAGGCGGGCGGCGTCCAGGCGGTCGCGGACACACAGCTCTCGCTCATCAACGGCGGGAACGGCCACGGCAACGAGGCGTTCGAGGACGACCGCTCCTTCGTCTCCCAGGCGGACGCGCCTCCCTGCTCCGACTGCGGCGCGATCATGGTGCGCCGCGGCGCGTGCTATTCGTGCCTGAATTGCGGAGCCACGAGCGGGTGCGCGTGAGGGACTCGGTCACGCCCTCTGGGTAAGACCCGCCGTCGACGTAGATCCATCCCGCCGGGGGCGCCCACTCTGTGGGTGCCCTCCGGCAGGCAGCTCTCGGCGGAATCCGGACCTCCCGCCAGGGTGTAGGATCCGCAAGACATGATTCGAGCATTCGTCTCCCCTTCCAGCCACAACCGGCTCCGGGCAGCTCTCGATTTCATCCGGGAACACGCGGGCAAGGCCGAGATCCTGGTACTCGGGGCGACCCGCGAGGCGGCCGACGATCTAGTCCGCGAGCTGACCCTGTCCCGCCGGGCCACGTTCGGGATCCAGAGGGCCAGCCCCTTACAGCTCGCCGCCCGTCTCGCGGTTCCAGCAATGACCGAACGGGGCTTGGCCCCGGCGACAGGTCTTGCCGTCCAGGCGGTGGCCACGCGAGCCGCCTTCGAGGTGCACGCGCGCCGCGAGCTGCGCACCCTTGCACCGGTGATCGAGTTCCCCGGATTTCCAGCGGCGCTGGCCGGGACCCTCCATGAGCTCCGGGGCGCGCGAATCCCTGCCGGTGAGCTCAAGAGTCCGGGCGCACAAGATCTTTCCCGAATCGTCTCCGTCTACGCCGAGAGGCTCGATCAGGATCTACTCTGCGATGCCTCGGCCCTCTATGAGCTGGCGACCCGGGCGCTGAACGAGAATCGGCCCGATGACCTACCGGAGGCCGTAGTACTCCTCGATGTCCCGATTCAGACCGTCGTGGAACGCGATTTTCACCGGGCGCTGCTCGGCCGGGCGCGTCATGCGATCGCGACCGTGCCGAAGAACGACGAGGAGACACTGGAAGCGCTCCTCGCGCTGGGCGCGGAGCGCCAAGACGACACGCCGGCCGCCGGGGCCGTCGACCGGCTGCGCGCGCACCTCTTTTCGGTGAGCGCCCCGCCGCGAGGTCAAGCAGACGACAAGGTGCAGTGGTTTTCCGCCCCGGGCGAAGCCCGGGAGTCGATCGAGATCGCCCGGCGCATTCTCGACGTCGCGGCCCAGGGGGTCCCCTTAGACCGCATCGCCGTGTTCCTGAGAAACCCCGAAGCCTACGTCGATCATCTTGTCGCGGCCTTCCGGCGTGCCTTCGTTCCGGCCTACTTCGATCGGGGAGCGCGCCGCCCGGACCCCGCCGGTCGCGCGTTCCTGGCGCTTCTCGCTTGCCGCTCGGAGGGGCTATCCGCCCGGCGCTTCGCCGAATACCTGTCGTTCGGGCAGGTGCCCGATCCGGATCCGGACGGCGCGCCACCGAGCGACGGCCCGGAGTGGACTCCGGCGGCCGAGGAAGTGCTCGCCACCGCCGCTCCGCTACGAGCGCAACAGACATCCCTGTTCGAGGAGCGCGAAGTCCAGCCTCCACCGGGCCCGCCGGACGCCGATGAGCGTCCTGTTCTCGCAGGAACCCTGAGGGCGCCGTGGAAATGGGAGGAGCTTCTGGTCGAGGCCGCGGTCATCGGGGGGCGCTCACGCTGGGAGCGACGACTGCGCGGGTTGAGAAGAGAGCTCGAGTTGAAGCGTGACACTCTCCGCGTCCAGGAGCGCGATCCAGGTCCGCTCGCCGGCGTGGAGCGTGACCTGACGCAGCTAGGTCACCTGGAGCGATTCGCCCTTCCTGTGATCGAGGTGTTGGATTCCCTACCCGCCTCGGCGGCCTGGGGGGAATGGCTGGATGCCCTGGCTCAGCTCGCGCCCCGGGTCCTGCGTCGCCCCACGCGCGTCCTCGAGCTTCTGGCCGAGCTCCGCCCCATGGCATCGGTCGGTCCGGTCGGCATCGAGGAGGTGCAGGTGGTCCTGCAACCCCGGCTGGCCTCGCTCGAGAACGACTCGCCCGCGCACCGGTTCGGGCGGGTGTTCGTCGCCTCCCCCGAAGGAGGGCGTGGCCGGAGCTTCGACGTTGTGTTCATCCCGGGTCTTGCGGAGCGCTCCTTCCCCTTCCCGGTTCGCGAGGATCCGCTCCTTCTCGACCGCGTCCGTGAGGAAAGCGCTCCATCCCTTCCCCGCAAGGAACGGCGCGTACAGCGCGAGCGCCTGCGTCTCCTACTTGCGGTCGGCGCGGCCGAACGACGCGTCGTCTTCTCATATCCACGAATCGACACCGCCGAGGGACGCCCTCGCGTACCCTCCTTCTACGGACTCGACCTCGTCCGCGCGGTGACCGGCGATCTCCCGGAGCCGGAGCAATTCGCGCGGGACGCAGCGGCCTCCGGCGCGGCGCGGCTTGCCTGGCCGGCGCCTGAGGATCCCGAGCGGGCGGTCGACGCGGCCGAGCACGACCTTGCCGTGATCGGCGACCTGTTCCGGCGCTCGGACGACGGTGCGACCCGCGGCCGGGCTCGCTACCTGTTCGGGCTCAACCCGCACTTGGCGCGATCGCTTCGCGCCCGCCGTGCCCGGTGGCGGCACGTGTGGGAGCCGCACGACGGTCTGGTTCGGACCACTCCCCAGATCGCCGATGCCCTGGCCGCGAACTCACCGGAGCATCGTGTCTATTCCGTAACCGGGCTCGAGCGCTACGCGACGTGCCCCTACAAGTTTCTGCTCGGAACGATCCATCGGCTTGAGCCGCGGGAAGAACCCACCGCGATCATCCAGCTCGACCCGATGCTTCGCGGCAGCATCATCCATGAGGTCCTGGCGGAGACGATCCGCGCGCTCGAGAAGTCGGGGCTCCTCCCTCCCGCAGCCGAACGGCTCGACCAAGCCACAAAAGTCCTCGACGCCACGCTCCATCGCGTGAGCTCGCGTTGGCGCGAGGATCTTGCCCCAGCGATCCCCCGGGTTTGGGAGGACGAGATGCGCGAGATACGGATCGACGCGCGGCGATGGCTGGGGCGGCTCGTCGATGAAGCGCGGCAGTGGGAACCGCTTCATGTCGAATACCAGTTCGGCTTCGGAACGCCGGCGAACGGCGCGGCGGGACATCCCGAGCCGGCCGCGATCGACGGGAGCTGGAGGCTGCACGGCGCTGTCGACGCCATCGACGTTGCGACCGATGGGAGCGCGCTCCGGATCACGGACTACAAGACCGGAGCGAACCATTTCCCGCGCGAGGCCGTCCTGGCCGGCGGCCGAATGCTGCAGCCTATGCTCTACGCGCTTGCGGTAGAGTGGATGCTGCATCGCCCCGTGCGACAGGCGCGCCTCGATTTTTGCACGACCCGGGGAGGCTTCACGACCCTGCCTGTCGAGATCGGACCCTACCAGCGCTCCCAAGCGGCGCTCGCGCTCACGATCATCAACGAAGCGATCTCCAAAGGGCTCCTGCATCCGGCGCCGCTGGATGGCGCTTGCGCCTTCTGCGATTTTCGCTCGGTATGCGGCCCCACCGAGCAGAGTCGCTGGCACGTCAAGGATCGTGCTCCGCTGGAGCCGCTATTCGAGCTGCGGGGTCTGCAATGACTCCGCGCACCCCACCTTCGCTTCGTCTCGTCCCTTCCCCGAAGAGCGCTTCCCCCAAGGGCCTCGAAGACGCGGCCCAGCGCGAACGGATCGTGTCCGAGCTCGACCGGAACGTGGTCATCGAGGCTGCCGCCGGAACCGGAAAGACTACGGAGCTGGTCCATCGCATCGTCGCGGTGCTCGCACGCGGGCGGACAACGGTGGACCGCATCGTGGCCATGACCTTTACGGAGAAGGCGGCAGGCGAGATCAAGCTTCGGATCCGCGCGGGGCTGGAGCTCGCGCGCAAGAATGCGCCAGCCGGGAGCGACGAATACCCGAGGCTCGAGCATGCGATCGCGCACCTCGAGGAGGCCTGGGTGGGCACCATCCACGGGTTCTGCGCGGAGATCCTTCGCGAGCGCGCCGTGGAGGCCGCCGTCGACCCCGCGTTTCAAGTCCTCACCGAGCGGCATTCGGAAGAGATGTTCGCGCGCTCCTTCCGGGGTTGGTTCGAGCGCGTATTGGAGAATCCACCACCAGGAATTCGTCGAAGCCTGAGACGGAAGGCCCAGCGTCGAGGAGAGGGGCCGATCGAGGGTTTGCGGGTCGCGGCTTGGCGGCTCGCCGAATGGCGTGACCTCTCTTCGCCGTGGCGACACGAGGCGTTCGATCGCGATGCCGAGCTCAAGACCGTGCTGGAGCGGCTCCACTCGCTCGCGGACCTGAGCGTTGGGCCCGCCGATCCCAAGGATCTCCTCTACCTCGACCTGGAGCCCGCGCGCGCGCTGAGTCGCGATCTCCGCGCGGTGGAGGCCGCCGGGCTTCTGGATCGCGATCAGGTCGAGGCTGAGATCGTCGCACTCCCCCGTCGTTCCGTGGCCGACAAGGTAACGTTCGCCAAGGCGCGTCGTGGCCGAACGACGCGCTACAGCGCGACCGTCGACCGGTCCACGATCCTGAACGCCCACGCCGAATTGATCGAGGCCATTGAGACATTCGCGCGACGCGCCAACGCCGACCTCGCCACCTTGCTTCAGGCCGAGCTCATGGGAGCGCTGGATGCGTACGAAGAGATGAAACGCCGTCATGGCAGGCTCGACTTTCTCGACTTGCTCGTGCGGGCTCGAGATCTGGTTCTCCGGAAGGACATTCGGGTCGAGTTTCAGGAGCGCTTCTCGCACTACTTCATCGACGAGTTTCAGGACACGGACCTCCTGCAAGCCGAGATCCTGCTCCTGCTCGTCTCGGCCGATCCCAACGAGACGCTCTGGGAGCGCGTGCATGCCAGGCCGGGTAGCCTGTTCGTTGTCGGCGATCCGAAGCAAGCGATCTACCGATTCCGCCGGGCCGACCTGGGCGTCTACGAGCGGGTGAAGGGACAGCTCGAGGGCGCGGGAGCGCTTTTCATTCAACTGACGTCGAGCTTTCGCGCCGTTCCCGATCTGCAGGCAGCGGTGAACCGAGCCTTCGTATCGCGCCTGGACGGCGATCTCGATAGCCAGCAGGCCGCCTACGTGCCTCTCACCCCGGTGCGGCCGGCTCACGAGCTACAGCCCGCGCTCATCGTGATCCCGATTCCCGGGACTCGCGGCGAGCGATCCATCACGCGGGATCTGCTCGAGAGCGTGCTTCCGGCCGCGATCGGGTCGTTCCTGGGCTGGCTGCTCGGCGAGAGCGGTTGGACGGTCACCGAGCGCGATCGGGACGGTCCGGTTCCCGTCGAGGCGCGGCACGTCTGCATTCTGTTCCGTCGCTTCTCCGAGGAGGTCACACGTCCCTACGTCGCTGAGCTGGACGCGCGCCGCGTCCGCCATCTCCTGGTCGGCGGCCGATCCTTCCACGCGCGCAGCGAAGTGGAGGCGATGCGCACCGCGCTCACCGCGCTCGAGTGGCCCGACGATGAGCTCTCGGTTTTCGCGACGCTTCACGGGCCTCTCTTCGCGATCGGCGATGAGGAGATCCTCGAGTACCGGCACCGGTATGGTCGTTTGCACCCGTTCCGGCTGCCGAGCGGTTCGATTCCCGAGCGGCTCGAGCCGATCACCGGCGCGCTGACTCTCTTGGCAGACCTGCATCGGAGCCGCAACGCGCGGCCGGTCGCGGATACGATTCACGCGCTGCTCGAGAGCACGCGGGCGCACGCCGGCTTCGCGTTCCAGCCCTCCGGGGAGCAGGTCTTGGCGAACGTATTGCATTTGACCGAGTGCGCGCGCGCCCACGAGCGCGCCGGAGGGCTTTCGTTCCGGAGTCTCGTCGCCCGGCTGGACGCCGATGCGGCATCCAAT
Source organism: Candidatus Eisenbacteria bacterium (assembly GCA_005893275.1). Classification (NCBI taxonomy): domain Bacteria; phylum Candidatus Eiseniibacteriota; species Candidatus Eiseniibacteriota bacterium. Next base: position 23,813 of record VBOW01000002.1, read on the forward strand.
GCGCGGGAAGAGGCCCCGATTCTCGAGGAAGGCAGTGAAGGCGTTCGGTTGATGACGGTGCACAAGGCAAAGGGTTTGGAATTTCCCGTGGTCATCCTAGCCGACTACACCGCGTCGATGACCTGGCAGAACACGGAACGGCACGTCGACTCGAGCCGCCGCCTGAGCGCGCTCACCCTGGCGGCGTGTGTTCCATGGGAGCTTCACCAGCACCAGGACACGGAGCAACGCCGGGAGCTGGCCGAGGCACAGCGGCTCACCTACGTGGCGGCCACACGAGCCCGCGATCTCCTCGTCGTTCCGGCGGTCGCGGAGCAGCGTTGGGGAGAAGGCAAGCAAACCGCGGACGGGAAATGGCTCTACATGCCGTGGTGGATCTCGCCATTGAACGACGCGATCTATCCCAATCCGGGCACGCGACCCGAGCGACCGACCGGCTGCCCCAATCCAGAGACGATCCAGGATCCCGATGGGTCAGCGGGTGGAATCGCACCGGGCCGCTACGCGATGGGTGGTTACGGCGTCGTGTGGTGGCCGACCTTGCGGACGGAGCGCCGCCCTCCCGTGGGAGTGCTTCATCCGGAGCTTCTGGATCCCGCCGTCGACGCGGCGGTCATGAAGAGCGACGAGCGCCGGCATCGCGACTGGCTGGAGCGGCGGATGAGCCTGGTCGGGCGCGCGGCGATCCCTCACCTCGTTCCCGTGCCCGCGACGAAGCGCGCGAAGGAAAGTCCGACCTCGAAGCCGCGCGACGAGGAGCCTACGGTCGAGGTCCTGACACCGGCCCGGCAGCCCGGCCGCCCTGCCGGAGTTCGGTTCGGGTCCCTGATGCACGCGGTGCTCGCGACGGTTCCTCTCGACGCGGACGCCTCGACGACTTCCGATACGTGCGCCCTTCAGGCGCGAATCTTCGGTGCGACCGCCGAAGAACGGGAGGCGGCGGAGAAACTTGCGGCGGAAGTGCTTGGCTACGAGATCATGGACCGAGCGCGGGCGGCCGCAAAATCAGGTCGATGCCGCCGCGAGATACCCTTGACCCTGCGCGACCACGATGGAGTCATTGTCGAGGGCCAGGCCGATCTCGCGTTCGAGGA
>VBOW01000003.1 GCA_005893275.1 Candidatus Eisenbacteria bacterium
CGCGCCACAGCCACGCGGGCTGAAGCCCCTTGGTGACGATGGCAAGGTCGCCGATGCCGCCTACGCCGGAGAACAGGAGGTAGCCGGTGGCCATGAACAAGCCGAGAGTCGTGATCAGCCACATTAGATACCGGCCCGGGCCAGGCACGCCCCTCATTCCGCGCAGGGCGATCAGGCCGGCGAGGCCGGTGATCAGGTTAACGATGGGCCCGCCCGCGGCGATGAATCGTGACTGGAGGTCGCTCAATCCCGCGGAATCGTTGTCGAAGTAGACCGCCGTGAGCGACAGCGGCTTGCCGCCCACGAGTAGGCACGCGCCACCGTGCCCGAGACCTTCGTGGAGGACGTTCGAAGCGATGAACGCCAGCGCTGAAACAGCGATCACCGTGAGGGCGTCCGTTGGGACGGTGCGAGTCCCGGCGGGTCCTGCAGGAACGTGGGCAAGGGCCCTCGGTGCCACTCTGGGCTCATAGAGAGACGCTCCGGGAAGACGTCGTGTGTTTTCTCCGCAGTTCAAGCGTGAGCAGATCGACCGCATTGTACGTGGTGAGCTGACGCTTTCCGAGTTGAGCCGCGAGCTGGGCATTTCCCGCAATCTCCTGCAGTGTTGGAAGACTTTGGTGACCGCCGGGGCCCAGACCGCCATGGAGGCGAACGAGCTCGGCACTGCTACCGTTCTTCTTACGCACAGGGTACCTCCGAGCCGATCAGGATCCAGACCCAGCCGAAGGATTCGTTGATCAGCATGAAATCATCGTAGACCCCCCTTGGTAGCCCGTAAAGTACTGCTGTCGAAGGAAGGCTGGGGCCCCTCGCCCGACAAGCCCGGATGGCGTCCGCGCGAAGCGGCGTGCTAGCATGGCGCCGTCATGAACGTGTTGGTGACAGGAGGAGCAGGGTACATCGGTTCCGTGGCGGCGGCGGCGCTCCTCGAGGCCGGCCACGACGTCATCGTCTACGACAACTTGTGCCAGGGCCATCGGCAGGCGGTCCCGAAAGGGGCCCGGTTCGTCGAGGGCGAGATCGACGACCGCGGCGCGCTCGATCGAGTGTTCCGCACCAAGTCCATAGAGGCGGTGATGCACTTTGCCGCATTGCTCAACGTCGGTGAGTCGATGCAGATTCCCGAGCGCTACTTCCGCAACAATACCTGCAGCACCTTGACCCTGCTCGAGGCCATGCACTCCGAAGGCATCCACCGGCTGGTCTTCTCATCGACCGCGGCGCTTTACGGCGAGCAGGAGCGGATTCCCATCGAGGAGACCCATCCCCTAGGTCCGGCCAGTGTCTATGGGGAATCGAAGCTGCTCGTCGAGCGGATGCTGGAATGGTTCCAGAAAGTCCACGGCCTGCGGTACGCGAGCCTGCGCTATTTCAATGCCGCCGGAGCCACCGGCGAGCGAGGCGAGGACCACGCGCCCGAGACCCACCTGATCCCGCTGGCGCTCCAAGTGGCGCTTGGGAAGCGCGCGAGCGTTCAGATCTACGGCACCGACTATCCGACCCCGGACGGCACGTGCGTTCGCGACTATATCCACGTGCAGGACCTGGCGACGGCCCATCTCCTCGCGCTCGGCGCCCTAGAAGAGCGCTCCGGATTGATTTACAACCTTGGAAACGGCGAGGGCGCCAGCGTCAGGCAGCTCATCGAGGCCGCGCGCCGCGTCACCGGACATCCCATCCCGGCCGAGGAGTGCCCGCGCCGACCCGGGGATCCCGCGGCGCTGGTAGCCAGCTCGGCAAAGATCCGCCGGGAGCTTGGATGGCGGCCGCAATACCCGGAATTGGAAGCCATCCTTGCCAGCGCCTGGGAGTGGCACAGGCGTCACCCCAACGGCTATTAGGTAACTGAAGTCTTTCTTAGGTGTTTTCCCCCGCCTAGGCCCGGGTTTTCCCCAATTGGTGGTCGCATCGGACCAATGTAACATGGTAATATAAAACGTCACCAAAAAGCGGCTGTGGTGCGACAGGGATGTTGCCAACCGACATCTCGGGGCTCGCGCCGAACGCATGAACTGGATCGCCAAACAAGCCGCCCGCACGCAGACCCCCACCTCAGCGCCGCGAAGCTTGGTGACCGGCGGTGCGGGCTTCTTGGGCTCTCACCTCTGCGATCGGCTCCTTGCCGAAGGTCATGAAGTCATCTGCGTGGACAACCTTCTGACCGGGAGCATGGAGAATGTGCGCCATCTGCTCGAGGGCCCGCGCTTCACGTTCATTCGGCACGACATCTCCGAGCCTCTCGACCTCGCGGACCTGATCCGCGCATCGACAAACCACCCATCGACAGATCACATGCCGGAACCGGTCAGCGACCGCATGCGGCTGGATTACATCCTTCATTTCGCCTCTCCGGCCAGCCCAAAAGACTACGCCCGCCATCCGATCGAAACCCTGAAGTGCGGCTCCTTTGGAACCTACAATGCGCTGAATCTCGCCATCCTGACGGACAGCGTATTCCTTCTAGCCTCGACCTCCGAAGTCTACGGCGACCCGGACGTGAGCCCCCAGCCGGAGACCTACTGGGGCAAAGTCAATCCGCTGGGGCTCCGAAGCGTCTACGACGAAGCCAAGCGATTCGCCGAGGCGATGACCATCGCGTTTCACCGCAAGTACAATCTGAGGGTTCGAATTATCCGGATCTTCAACACCTACGGAGAGCGGATGCGCGTCGATGACGGGCGCGCGCTTCCTAACTTTCTGAGTCAGGCGCTGCAGGGCGAGCCTCTCACCGTCTATGGGGATGGCGGTCAGACGCGGAGCTTTTGTTACGTGAGCGATCTGGTGGAGGGGATCCACCGGATGCTGCTGTCGAACGAGACCGGGCCGGTCAATCTGGGCAACCCGGAGGAAGTTTCGGTTCTGGAAATGGCGAAAGAGGTGATTCGGCTCACGGGAAGCAAAAGTAAAATGCGGTTCGAGGCGCTGCCGGGTGACGACCCGCAACGCCGCAAGCCCGACATCTCCAAGGCCATCTCGGTGTTGGGCTGGCGGCCGCGCGTGAGCCGCCGAAACGGCATCAGGCGGGTCATCCCGTATTTCAAGGCGATGCTGGAACCTGCTTCGGCGCGCAGTGCTGGGGGGCAGGTGTGCGACTTCCATGGGTGACCACGGGCCAGGTGTCGCCGTTGAGCCTACGCTCCCCCCCCGCGCATTGATCGCCGGGCCACGCCCGGCCGCGAGGGGGAAATTCATCTTCCGAGGGCACGAGAAGCTCTCCGTGCGGGGGGTGACGTATGGAACCTTCCGTCCCCAGCACGAGGAAATCCAATTCCCCGAACGAAGCGTCGTCGCGGGCGATTTCGCGCAGATGGCCGCTCAGGGCATCAACGCGATCCGCACCTACACGGTCCCTCCCGGGTGGCTGCTCGACCTTGGGCAGGAGCACGGCCTCTCCGTACTGGTGGGCCTGCCGTGGGAAGAGCACCTCGCTTTCCTCGACGACAGGAAGCTGCCGGGCGGCATTACCGCGCGCGTGCGCGCCGGCGTTCGCGCCTGCGCCGGCCATCCCGCCGTACTGGGGTACGCCGTGGGCAACGAGATTCCATCTTCGGTCGTCCGGTGGCACGGGCGGGGGCGAATCGAACGTTTCTTGCGGCGGCTGCACGAAACGGTCAAGCAGGAAGACCCCGAGGGCCTGGTGACCTATGTGAATTACCCGACCACGGAGTACCTGCAGCTCCCGTTCGTGGATCTGGTCTGTTTCAACCTCTACTTGGAGTCCCGGAAACCATTCGCGGCCTACCTGGCACGGCTGCAAAACCTGGCGGGAGAGCGGCCGCTCCTTCTCACCGAGTGCGGTCTGGACAGCCGCCGGCACGGAGAAGAAGCCCAGGCCGAGACACTCGACTGGCAGGTTCGGACGGCGTTTTCCGCGGGGTGCGCGGGCATCTTTGTCTACGCCTGGACCGACGAATGGTGCCGCGGCGGCTACGACATCCAGGACTGGGATTTCGGCCTCACCCGGCGTGACCGCCGGCCCAAGCCGGCGCTGGACGCCGTGCGCCGAGCCTTTTCCGAAGTCCCCTTCCCCGCGTCACTGCCTTGGCCTTCGATCTCGGTTCTCGTTTGCACCTACAACGGGGGTCACGTCATCGAACACTGTTTTCAGGCGCTGCTGAAACTGGAATACCCGAACTATGAAGTGATCGTCGTCAGTGACGGTTCCACGGACGGCACGGTGGCCCTGGCCCAGGCCTACGGTTTTCGGGTCATCGCCCAGGAGAATCAAGGGCTGGCGGCGGCCCGCAACCGAGCGCTCGAAGCGGCCACGGGTCAGATCGTCGCGTACATCGACGACGACGCCTACCCCGACCCACATTGGCTCACCTATCTGGCGCACGGGTTTCTCACGACGCGGCATGCCGGGATGGGCGGTCCCAACGTCGCCCCGGAGGGCGACGGCATGGTGGCGGACTGCGTGACGGACGCGCCGGGCGGGCCGAATGTGGTGCTCCTTTCCGACACGGAAGCGGAACACATTCCGGGCTGCAACATGGCCTTTCGCAAGGAATGCCTGGAAGCAGTCGGCGGCTTCGATCCGCAGTTCCGCATTGCGGGCGACGACGTCGACCTCTGCTGGCGCCTCCAGGAGCGAGGGTGGACGCTGGGCTATAGCCCGGCGGCGATGGTCTGGCACCGCCGGCGCAACTCCGTCCAAGCCTATTGGCGTCAGCAATGGAACTACGGCAGGGCGGAGGCGCTTCTCGAAAGGCGCTGGCCCGAGAAGTACACGTCCCTGGGGCATTTGACCTGGGCCGGGCGGATTTACGGCAAGGGGCACACGATCGGGCTGCATTCGCTCCGAGAAAGGGTTTATCACGGCCTCTGGGGCAGCGCGCCCTTTCAATCCGTCTACCGGCCGCCTCCGAGCCTCTTGGAGTCCCTGCTGCTGGTTCCCGAATGGTACCTGGTGAACGCCGCGCTCGCGGCCCTGGCGGCGCTGGGATTTCTCTGGCGACCGCTGCTCCTTGCCCTTCCCGTGCTCGGACTCTCGGTCGGGCTTGTCCTGGTCCAGGCCTGCCTCAGCGCGGCGCGCGCGGAGCTCAAAACCAATCTGGGATCACGCCCGAGCCGATGGAAGCCGCGCATGCTCGTCGCTTTCCTCCACCTGCTCCAGCCGGCGGCTCGGCTCTGGGGCCGCCTCGGCTATGGGCTTGCTCCGTGGCGGCTGCGGGCGACCTCCGGGTTTGTCTTCCCCCGGGCCAGAAGCGTTTCGTTCCGGAGCGGGCGCTGGAAGACGGACGGCGAGCGGCTGGCCGCGCTCAGGGCATCCCTCGTGTCGCGGGCCGTGCAGGTCGCGTCAGGGGCCGAAACGGAACGCTGGGACCTGCAGGTGCGCGGGGGATTGCTCGGGGACGCCCGAATTCTAATGGCGATCGAGGAACACGGAGCGGGAATTCAGAGAGTGCTCGTTCGCCTCTGGCCGCGGGTCTCGCCCCTGGCCTGGACGCTCACGACCGTTTTCGCGGCGCTGGGCTCCGCCGCCCGGAGCCAGAGCTGGGCCGCCTGCACGCTGCTGGGCGCGACCGCGCTGCTGGTGGCGGGAAGAACGTTCTTGGAGTGCTCGGCCGCGACCGCGGCGGCGCTCTGGGCGATCGGGCGAGCACGCGCGGAAGAAACCTGATGGCCGGCTCTCGATACACCGATTGGGCGATCTGTCGGCGGCTGCTGCGCCAAGCCCGACCCTACTGGCCTCACCTGGTCGGTCTCTTTCTTCTGAGCTTGTTGGCCGCCCCGCTCCAGCTCCTGAACCCGCTGCCGCTGAAGATCGCGGTGGACAGCGTGATCGGATCGCATCCGCTGCCGCACTTTCTGGCGGGCGTCCTCCCCGAATCTCTCGCGCACTCGAAAGCGCTGCTCCTGCTTCTGGCGGCGGGGATGCTGATCGCCATCGCGCTCGTCGTTCAGCCGCACGGCGTGGCGACCTGGTGGCTGCAGACGTATATCGGAGAAAGGCTGGTATTGGACTTCCGGGCGCGTCTCTTCGCGCACATGCAGCGCCTTTCGCTTTCTTATCACGACACCAGGGGCACGACCGACTCGACCTACCGCATCCAGTACGACGCCCTCTCCCCGCAGAACCTCGCCATTACCGGGATCATTCCGCTGGCCACCGTGGCGGTGACGCTCGCCGGGATGGTCTACGTGCTGGACCGTATCGACCGGCACCTGGCGGCGGTCGCCCTTGCCGTTTGCCCCATCCTCTTCCTCCTCTCCCACACCTTTGGACAGCGGGTGCGCCGCCGCTGGCGAGACCTGAAGAAGCTCGACAGCTCGGCCATGTCCGTGGTGCAGGAAGTGCTTTCCGCGGTGCGGGTGGTCAAGGTCTTCGGACGGGAGGAGCATGAGCAGCGCCGCTTCCTCCGGCATTCGAACGAGCGATTCCAGGGTCAGGTGGACATTGCCGTTCAGCAAGGCTGGTTCGACCTCCTGGTGGGCTTGACCATCGCGGCCGGCACGGCCGTCGTGTTGTTCGTCGGCGTGACCGGTGTCCGGACCGGCCGGTTGACGCTCGGCGAGCTGCTGATCGCGATGACCTACCTCGGACAGATCTATCCCTCGTTGCGGACGCTCAGCAAGAAGCTGACCGACATCCAATCGGGCCTGGCAGGCGCCGAGCGGGCATTCCTGCTGCTAGACCAGACGCCGGAGGTGGCGGAGCGGCCGGACGCCCGGCCGCTGAAGCGGAGCAGAGGCGCCGTCACGTTCCGCGACGTCTCGTTCTCGTACGACAAGGCGCACCCGGTCCTAGAGTGCGTCACCTTCGAGGTCGCGCCGGGGACGCGGTTGGGCATCCTGGGGAGGACCGGCGCGGGAAAGACAACCCTGGTCAGCCTCTTGACCCGCTTCTACGACCCGGACGCCGGAGCGATCCTGCTCGACGGGACCGATCTGCGCGACTACAAGCTCTCCGACCTCCGCAATCAGTTTGCGATTGTCTTACAGGAGACGGTTCTCTTTGCGACCACGATCGCCGAAAACATCGCCTACGGCCGGCCCGGCGCCTCAGAGCAGAAAATCCTCGAAGCGGCCAGGCACGCCAGCATCCACGACTTCATCGCCAGCCTGCCCGATGGCTACGAAACTCAGGTGGGCGAACGGGGGATGAAGCTCTCCGGCGGCGAGCGCCAGCGGATCGCCCTGGCACGGGCGTTCCTGAAGGACGCGCCCGTCCTCATCCTGGACGAGCCGACCACCTCGGTGGATTCGGCGACGGAGGCGGCGATACTGAACGCCCTCGACCTGCTCATGCGCGGCCGCACCACGTTCGTCATCACGCATCATCCTCGATTGCTGGAGTGGTGCGACACAAGGTTGGTGTTGGAGCACGGGCGGCTCGGATCACAACTGGACGCTAAGCTGGGCTAGGCGGGCGATCATGCCGGCGCACAACACGCAGCCGAAAGCCGTGGAGGGAGACGGGGAGCGGACGCGCCTGATGCGCGTGACCTTGGAGCGCGGGCTCACGCAGGTATCAGGGAGGCCGGTCCGGATTCGCGCATTCCACTCCGAATTCTACCCCGGCAGCACCAGCTTCCGGACGGAGAAGCTGCGCGTGCAGCTGGACGACGGTCGGCGGCTCTCGGTCTTCTTCAAGGACTTGAATCCGCGGAACCTGCTCCACGTGGCGCGCAGAATCCGAGCCCGGGAGCTCCACTCCAGCCGCCTCGAATGGCGCATGTACCGCGCCTTCCTCTCGTCCGAGCGGTTGGGGACCCCTCGACTCTACGCGTCGCTCTGGCAGCCCCAGCGGGGGCTCACCTGGCTCTTTTTGGAGGACGTGGGAAATCTCGAGCTGAACTTTGTCGGCAAGCTCGAAATTTGGCTGGCGGCCGCGCGCTGGGCGGCGCGTCTTCACGCGATGACGCGTCACCTGCCGCCGGCGAGAACCCGATTCATCCCGCGCTTGGGCCGCGCCCACTATCGGGGCTGCGCCGAAGAGGCCGAACGACGCTTCTCCGCTCTCACCCAGGCGGAGCGGCGCCTGATGCGCCAAGCGCTCGACCAATACCGCGCGAGGGCACACCGCCTGACGGAGCTGCCTCAGAGCGTCATTCACGGCCAATTTTTCGGCGGCAACATTCTGCTGCGGCGGTGGCCGGCGGCCCAGCGCATCACGGTGGTGGACTGGGAATCGGCCGCCTACGGGCCGAGCTACCTTGACGTCGTGAGCTTGAGCAGCGGACGCTGGACGAAGCGACAAAAGGCCGCGCTGCGAAATGCCTACTTCGAGGAATACCAGGCGGCGACCGGGAAGCGGCTGGAGTGGGAGTCGTTTTGTCGGGATCTGAACGACCTGGGTTTGTACCAGGCCCTGACCTATTTGGCGCCCACGATGAGGAAGACGTCGATCCGCTACCTGGTCGCCAAGCGGAAACGCTGGATCCGGGAGTTGAGAGGGCTGCTGGAAGAACGCGGCGTCTGTTCTACACGCCCGGACTGATTGCGCGGAGCGCGGCCAGAGATAGAACGAGGCCCCGGTGGCAGGGCTGCCGCCGGGGCTCTCTCGTCGGAGCCGGGTCGTCGCTGTACCACTAAATCAGCGCGCAATCGTCGATCCTCGATGATTCTCAGCGCAGCCAGGACGTGGGCGACCCTCCCCGGACGTAACCCTGTTCGAACCCAGTTTCGGCACATCCTCTCGGCGGGTCTCAAGTTCATCGGGATTGCAACTTACCAACTGCGGCGGTCAACCGGGGATTGCATCTTCGTGAACAAATCGGATCCGGTCGTACGATTCTGAACAATCCTCCCGGGCCGGCTCCGGCCATTTGGTCCTGCCTAGCTTCGACGGCGCCGCAGGTCCAACAGCTTCGCCCGGCTCTCCAAATGTGCCATCCCCTGGCACGGCTAATGCGACTTCGCTGGTCACCAACGGCCGTCGACCACAACGTTGCAACTTCCATCGGGGGAGTCATGGCCGGGCGTACCTTCTCGCTTCGCGTGGCGATGTATTCCCACGATACCTTCGGGCTCGGGCATATCACGCGAACGCTCCGCCTCGCGCGCGCGACGGTCGAGGCGATTCCCAGCGCGAGTGTGCTCGTGCTAACTGGTTCGCCCATCGCACATCGCCTCACGTTTCCCCAGGGCGTTGAATACATCAAACTTCCTTCTGTCCGCAAGTGCGGCCCTGAAACGTACGTTCCGCGCGAGCTGGGCATTCCGTTCTGGCGTCTCCGGCAGATGCGGGTGCGGATCCTCCGCGACACTGTGCGGCTCTTCCGGCCCCACATCCTCTTTGTGGACAACGTGCCGCTCGGGATGAGGGGAGAGATTCTTCCATCGCTGGAAGATCTCAAGAGACACGGCACTGCGCTGCACCTCAATCTCCGTGACATCCTCGACGAGCCCGGAGTAGTGCGGAGCCAGTGGGCCGAAGACGGTACTCACGACATCCTGAACTCTCTCTACGATGAGGTCCACGTCTTCGGCGACCGGTCGATCCATGATTCCGCCGCGGAGTACGGTCTCCCCGCCGGCAAGACCCTCTTTCACGGATACATCGCGCCGCCGGAGCCGGCAGCCCGCGAGCGGGTGCTGCCGACGCGCAGGAGAAACGGCCTCCCTTCCGTGCTCATCACGATCGGTGGAGGGGAAGACGGAGCCGAGATTCTCCGCTGCGCCTTGGAGGCCGAGCGCCGGCTCGAGGCGGTTCGCCGGCTCAAGTTCGACGTCGTGCTTGGCCCTCTCATGGGCGTGGAAGAAGCCGAGCTCATCCGGACAAGCGCCAGCAGGAGAGGCGGGGTTTCGGTATGCGAGTTCGTGGAGGATCTCGCCGACTTCATGCCGGAATACGACCTCGTGGTCTCGATGGGTGGATACAACACGCTGTGCGAGGTTATGTCGAGGGCGCAGCGCTCCCTGGTGATCCCGAGGATCCATCCGAGACGCGAACAAGAGCTGCGCGCCCGCGCCCTGGAAGCACGCGGAATTCTGACACTCATCCATCCGGGCGAGCTTACCCCGGAGCGGTTTGGCACGGCGCTCGCCGAGTCGTTGGAGCGTGGACCGCTTCTCCCCTCGCCGCGAGCGCCGCGCCTCGAAGGCATCGGCTGCTTCAAACGGCGGCTGGAGGAGATCGCCCTCTCGTTCCGCGACCCGGCTCCTCCCAAACGAAGGCGCCCGGAGGTGGCCGCGCGGGTGGAAGCGCGCCATCGCCGCCTCGTGCGCAGCGTGCTCGGGCTCGGTGTCGTCGGATTTCTGACCTGCTCGGCGGGCTTCGCGTGGGCGGAGCTCCGGCCGAAGGCTGTGAACGCAGAGATGCTCGTGGGCTACGACACGAACGTTCTGGACGCCTCCGACGCCGAGATTAGGGCCTTCGAGATGCACGATCCGGAGTCTTTCTTCGTCGTGGAGCACATGAAGGACGCCGCGCTGCAGATGAGCATCGACGGTCGATGGGCCCTTGCGGCCGGCAGCAAGACCGACGCGCGGCTCCGGTACACGCGTCTTCAGTATCTGCGCGAGACGATTCGAAGCGAGAACCATTACGCGCTGCAGTGGCGAAGCCGGGCGTCTACGAACACGCTGATCGATTTCAGCCTGGCCTTCGCGCCCAACGTCTATGCCCGCCATCGCAGGGACAAGGACGCGCTTCCCGGTGATCCCATCTTCCGTGCTGAAGCGCGAAACGAGTGGGATGCCGCGCTCCAGATCTCCCGAGCACTCGGGCCCCGCTGGTTCTCCGTCTCCGTGGTGGAAGGATCGATTCGGGACTACACCCGGTCGTTCGACGAACGGGATCGATGGCGCGCGGGCGGGCGAACCGGCTTCGCGTGGCAACCGTCTCGAAGCGCGAAGTTCGACCTCTCCGGAGGCTACCGGCAGCTCCGGTCGCGCAACGTTCCCTACCTCGGCAGCGATTTCTCGTACCGAGAGTGGTCGGTGCGATCGGCATTCGACTGCGCCCTGGGGAAGTTGCTGCGCGCGCGCGCCTACGTCAACAGGGATTGGACGCGCTACACCTCGACCGATCCCGACGACCAGAGCCATTTCGGCAGGCATGATGACGAATGGGAATTCGGAGGTGTACTGCAGCACGCGCTTTCACCTTCGATCGATTGGAAGGTCGGAGCGACGCACACGCGGCGTTACGCCGACTCGGCGGTTGCCATGACTGCAGACCTCGATGAGGAAGGCTCGATCCGTGACACCTTCGTTTCGACCGGCATTGCCTGGCACTGGCAGCCTTAGGGCTCCGCGCGCCGCCTCTTGGACGCCGCCCCTCGCTGCCGCGCTCCTCGCCGGCGTGCTGGCACAGGTCGGCTGTTCGCCTGACCTAAAGGACGGCCTCGGGCCGCGCGTCCCGGTTCCCAACGTCACCGGACGCGTGGAGCGTGATGGGGTTGCCGCATCCGGAATTGATGTTTCCGTGCGCGACCCCAGGGACGATTCTACGATCGCCGACGCCAAGACGGATGCCGACGGTTCCTACGTGGTCGTGGCGCCCGCGGGCGTCTGGGAAGTCAAGGCCAAGGGCAAGATTCTGGGAGACTTCGCTTCGGTGACACGGGGATTCATTGTCACAAACGTCGGCCAGCAAGTCTCGATGGATTCGTTGGACATCTTCGCCTATGAGGCCGCGCTCGTCGCGCCCTCCGATGCGGCGACGCTCGGGCTGCCGACCGGGCCCGATCCGGTGACGTTTCGCTGGAGCCCGCCGAGGCACGCCATCCTATCCGCGCGCGCCCAGCTCTATAACGCGAGCGGCGAGGCCGTCTGGTTTTCGGCGAAGTCCTCCGACTCCTCCGCGGTGTGGGACGGCGTGGGCAACCAAGGCTCGTTCACGGGCTCCGGCTTGCCCGAGGGGGCATACACCTGGCGTGTGAAGTTCGATCTTCCGGACTCGAGCGAGGCGCGCACCCCGAGCTGGAGGTTGTCCTTCCAATGACGTCGCCGGAGTCCCCTCGGGTCCTTTCCGCAGGCGGGCGCCTCGCCTATGTCGCGAAGATGTTCCCGCGGATCTCGGAAACCTTCGTCCTGAACGAGATCCGGGCGCTGCGCTGCGAGGGAGTTCCCTTCCGCATCTACTCGATCCTGCCGCCCTCACGCGACCGGAGGATCCATCCCGAGGCGGAATCGCTCGCCGCGGAGACAGAGATCCTTCCCCAGGCGTCGTGGCGCGGGCTGCCGGAGTTCTTTGCCGCAACGCGCCGGTGCTTTCGTGCCGCTCCGCTCGAGACCGCCGCGGAGGCGGCGCGCGCGTTGCTGCGGCCGACCCCGCGTTCCTTCCGGACCCTATTCCGAGCGGTGGTCCTCGCGGAGAGGCTGCGCCGCGACGAGATCTCTCATATCCACGCGGCCTGGGCGCACACGCCGGCCAGCGTCGCGGAGATCGCCTCACGACTCACGCGGATCCCGTGGAGCATGGCCGCGCATGCGAAGGATATCCACACTTCGGATGAGCTCTCGCTGGCCAGAAAAATGTCCTCCGCACGCTTCACGATCGCGTGCACGAGGCATCACCGCGATCTGCTCGAGCGGATCGCCGCCCGCCAGTCATCCCGGTTTCCGCCGGGACAGGTTCACCTCGCGTATCACGGAGTGGATACGGACTATTTTTCGCCTGCCCCCGCGGACGAGGAAGCGGGGGATGGGATTGGCCGGCGCGGAGAGAACACAGATACTCCCGCCATCCTTTTCGTCGGACGCCTCGTCCTGAAGAAGGGCCCCGAGCTGCTGGTCGACGCCGCCGCGCTGCTACGGAAGAGAGGCCTTCCATTCACGATCGAGATGGTCGGGGATGGTCCACTCCGCGCGCCGCTCGAGCGCTACATTCGCGACTTGGGCCTCGAAGACGTCGTCTTCTTGAGAGGCCTGTTTGTTCGCGAGGAGATTCGGGACGTCATGCGGCGCGCGACTTGCTTCGCGCTGCCTTGCCGCGTCACGTCGCACGGAGACCGGGACGGGATCCCCAATTCCCTGGGCGAGGCCATGGCATCGGGCCTCGCGGTTGTTTCCACACGCCTGCCCTCGATCCAGGAGCTCGTCGAAGACGGCGAGACAGGACTCCTCGTGCCGCCGGAGGACCCGGCCGCTCTGGCGGAGGCCCTTGCGAGGCTCCTCGGGGATCCGGTGGAGCGGCGGCGCCTGGGGCGTCGAGCGCGCGCGGCTGTAGTCGAGCGATTCGGGGCCATCCACTGCGAACCGGAGCGCGTGCGACACCTGGCGTGCGGCCTCGAGATCGGGCGCGTCCTCTATGTATCCGGCGATCGCGGGGTACCGGTTCGCGGGCAGAAAGGAGCCTCCATTCACGTACGCTCGCTGATCGAGGCGTGGCGGGAGTCCGGGGTGGAGTCCCGTGTCGTGACGACAAACGCCGGTCCCTCACAAGGGGAAGCTCCGGCGGCCGACGTGCGCGAAGCGCGGGCGGGCGTCTTGCTCACGGGCCTGGCCAAGAGCCTCGCGCGCATTCTCGGGAGCGGAGCGGCGCTGGAGCGGGCGCTGCTTCGGATCGCGGACAATCTCGCGCTGCTCCGGGCCGCCCGGACGTGCGCGCGGTCGTGGCGTCCCGACATCGTCTACGAGCGCTACGCTCTGAGCTCCGTCGCCGGAAGCCTTCTCGCCCGCTGGCTCGGAATACCTCATGTTCTCGAAGTGAACGCGCCCCTCGCGGACGAGGAGGACCGCTTCCGGGGGCTCCGCCTTCCCCGCCTCACGCGACTGCTCGAGCGCTGGGTGATGCGCCGGGCGGATCTCGTCGGCGTGGTCTCGCCGCCCCTGGAGGAGCACGCGCGGAGGCAGGGCGTGCCCCCGGAGCGGATCCGGGTGCTGCCGAACGGCGTCGACACGCGGCGCTTCGGCCCCGGACGCGACCGCGAGCGGATACGCGCAAGGCTGGGTCTCGACGGCGCATTCGTCGCCGGTTTTGCGGGGACCCTTAGGCCCTGGCACGGCGTCGCGCATCTGATCCGGGGATTCGCATCCGCCGCGAGCACGCATGCAAACATGAAGCTCATGATCATGGGCGATGGGCCCGAACGCGCGGCGCTCGAATCGCTCGCGCGGGAGGTCGGTGTCGCGGACCGGGTGGCGTTCCTCGGGGCGGTCCCCCACACCGAAATGGGGGACCACCTCGCGGCATGCGACGTGCTCTGCGCTCCGTACGGTCCCATCGAGGGGTTCTACTTCTCTCCCATCAAGATCGCGGAGTACCTCGCTTGCGGACGCCCGGTGATTGCGTCCGCCGTCGGGCACCTCGCGGAGACGTTGGATGAATCACGAGGCGCCGTGCTGACCCGCCCCGGAGACGAGGACGCGATCGGTCGGGCTCTGGTCAGCCTCGCACGCGATCCGAAACGCCGCGAATCGCTGGGAGCCGCGGCCGCTTCCTCCGTGTGGACCTGGTCGGACGTCGCAAGGGCCGTGCTCCGCGAGGCGGCAGCATCGAGAGCCCGACTCTGGGCCTGGCCCACGGCGCGACCGTTCACCGTCGGCTACGTCGTGAAGATGTTCCCGCGCTTCTCCGAGACCTTCATCCTGAATGAAATTCTGGAATTGGAGCGCACCGGAACACGCGTTGTCGTCTTCTCGATGAAGGAACCTGCCGAATCGATCCGGCAGCCCGGGGTCGACCGGGTTCGCGCGCCGGTCATCGTGCTCCCCGAGCGCGCCGCTTCCCGAGCGCGTCTCGCCGGTAACCACCTTGCGTGCTTGCTACGATCGCCGATCCGTTACCTACGCACCCTGGCATTCGTCAGGGGGCGCGGCACCGAGAGCGCACTGACGAAGTTCCTCCACGCGGCGATCCTGGCCCGGACCGCCACCAGTCTCGGCGTCGAGCACCTCCATGCCCACTTCGCGAGCGGTCCCGCGCGACAGGCCAAGTTCGCTTCCATGCTGTCCGGCATTCCTTTCAGCTTCACGGCTCACGCTAAGGACCTCTACTGGTCCGGACATGGTCATCGCGAATGCCACAAGCTCAAGCACAGGATTCAGAGGGCATCCTTGGTCGTCGCCATAAGCGAGCACAACCGGTGTTTCATGGAGAGCATTGGATTCCATGTGCCGCGAGGCCGGATCGCCACCATCTACAATGGTCTCGACTTGAAGGCGTGGCCCTTGCGAGGGCCGAGGGGACGTCCCGTCGTGAGGAGCGAGATTCCGTTGATCCTCGCCGTCGGGCGGCTCGTGGAGAAGAAGGGATTCGACGTCCTTCTGGAGGCGGCCTCTATCCTGGTAGTGCGCGGGACCCGGTTCCGTTGCTGGATTGCCGGGGAAGGCCCGGAACGGGAACGTCTCGCCGGGTTGGTCCGCGAGAAGAATCTCGAGGGCTGGGTCGAGTTCCTGGGGGCTACGCCGCAGGACCGGCTCGCCGCCGACCTCTACAGTCGCGCGCACGTGCTCGCCCAGCCTTCGATCGTTGCTTCGGACGGCGACCAGGATGGGATTCCGACCGTGATCCTCGAAGCGATGTCGGTTGGTCTGCCGGTGGTGGCCACACCCGTTTCCGGCATTCCGGAGGCCGTCGTGGATGGGGAGACCGGGCTCATCGCCCAGCCGGGAGACCCACGGGCGCTCGCGGACGCGCTGTCGCGGGTTCTCGCGGATGACGCGCTGGCCGCACGGCTCGCGTCGGGAGCGAGGGGTATGATCGAGAAGCGATTCAGCCTACGGGAGAACGCGCAGCATCTAGTCCGGCTCCTGCGGCGCCCCGCGCACGAGCTTGGACTCGTGGGTCGCGAGCTAACCGATCGCGATCCTGAGCCCGCATTGGTGGAGAGCTCATGAGCGGGACATCGCCGGGCCCGCTGCACCCGATTGGAAACGCGCTGCGCGACGGGCGTCGATTCATGGTCGCCGTGAGACGGCTCCGCCCCTTCATCAAGCCGCACGTGCATAGTCTTCTTCTCGCCTCGCTCGCGGCGGTCGGATACGCGGTCGTGACCCTGCTCGAGCCGTGGCCGATCCAGTTCCTCTTCGACGGCGTCCTTCTGGGGCGGAAGGTCCATTTCCTCGGACACACCTTGAAGAGCGTTCACGGCGATCCGATCGCGCTTCTGATCGGTTCGGTGGCGGCCATTCTCGTCCTCGCCGCTCTGCGCGGGCAGCTCTATTACACGCAGAACGTGTTGACGGCGGGCGCGGGGCAGGAGGTAGTCATGTCGCTCCGCCGCGAGTTGTTCCGCCATCTCCAATCCCTCTCGCTGCGCTACCACCACGGGGAGCGCCTCGGGGACATCTTGATGCGGCTCACGGGCGACATCGTGATGCTGCGGGACATGGTCGTGGCGGCGCTCTTGAACACGCTCTCGCATACGCTCGTGGTGGCTGGGGTCCTGTTCGTCATGCTCACGATCAACTGGAAGCTCACCCTAGTGGCCGCGGCCGTGGCCCCGGCGCTCTACGTCATCCTCTCGACCTTCCGGGTCCGCCTCATGGAAGCCGCTGCGCTTCAGCGAAAGCGTGAAGGGAAACTCGTCTCGAGCGCACACGAAGTTCTCCAGGCGATTCATGTGGTGCAGGCGAATACTGCGGAGGAGCACGAGCAGGATCGTTTCCGCGAGATGAACAAGCGCAGCTTGAACGCGGGGATCCGGTCCACGCGCATCGAGGCCCAGCTCCATCGTGCCGTACAGATCACGATCGCAGCTGGGGTCGGCGCGACACTCGGGCTGGGCGCGCTCGACGTCCTCGCCGGCAGGCTGAGCCCCGGCCAGCTCCTTGTGTTCGCCGCGTACGTACGCGGACTGTACGGACCGTTACGCCAGGTCTCCAAGACGGTGCAGCGGACTGCCAAGGCCTCGGCGTGCGCGGATCGGGTTCTCGAGGTGTTGGAGGAAAAGCCCGAGATTCAAAGCGCCCCAGGTGCCCCCGTGCTCCAGAACGTCCAAGGCGCGATCTCCCTTCACCACGTCACGTTCGGCTACAGCACGGGCAAGCTGGTTCTCCGGGACGTCCACCTCGACATCGCACCCCGCACGACCGTGGCGCTGGTCGGCCCGACTGGATCGGGCAAGACCACCTTCCTCAACCTGATTCCCCGCTTCTACGATCCGCTGAGCGGCGAGGTCCGCATCGACGGCATGGAAGTCCGGGACCTGGACCTGAAATCGCTCCGCGGCCACATCGGCTACCTCACGCAGGAAGTGGTCGTCATGGGTCTCACAGTGCTCGACAACATCGCCTACGGGGCGATCGGAAAGAACGGCTCCGACCCCACGGAGGAAGAGATCCAAGGTGCCGCCCGTGCCGCGTATGCGCACGAGTTCATCGTCAAGCTCCCCCAAGGATACGACACGGTCTTGGGTGAGAGAGGCGCGACGCTTTCCGGAGGTCAACGTCAGCGGATCGCCATCGCGCGCGCCTTCATCCGCGACGCGAGGATTCTACTTTTCGATGAGCCGATGACCGGGCTCGATCCGCTCGCGGAGCAGGCCGTGCAGCGGGCGTTCGCCAACCTGAGCCGTGGGAGGACGACCATCGTCGTCGCCCACCACCTTTCGACCATCCTGCACGCCGATCGAATCCTCTTCCTCGAGAGCGGGCGAATCGTCGAGCAGGGATCGCACGAAGAGCTCCTCGAGCGCGGCGGCGCGTACGCGGAGTTCTACCGGACGCAGTGGTCGCTACCGACGCCGGAGCCGACCTGATCGCGGTGCCGGCATGATCGATGCCCCGCCCTTTCTCGCTCCCGAGAGCGCACTCCACCTGCTGCGGAACGCCTGCGCGGATTCCTCTTGGCGTGTGCGCGAGGTCCTCGAAGCCGAAATCGTCAAGGAGCAGCCCGGCCGCAGAAGGACACTTCGGTATCGTGTCGTGGCCGAGCGCAATGGATGCGCGGCGCGCGAAGTCTCCTGGTTCGCGAAGCATTACCGGGGCTCGAGAGGGAAGCGGGTCTTCTGGCTCTTGCGCTCGCTCGGAGCGCTCGCGCCGGAGGTCCTGGCTCCCGAGCCCATCGGGTTTTCGCCGATGCTGAAACTGCTCGTGATGAGCGCCCTGGAAGGTTCGTCGCTGTCGGAGACCCTGGGGAGGTCTGGAGATGCCGATTCGAGTGTGGAGAGGGCGGGCCGAGCGCTCGCCTTGGTCCACGGGGCGGAGATCCCCCAGCGTGCGGAGTACCTAAAAGCCCACGGCCCCCGCGAGGAGATCGTCGTGCTGGAGGAGGCACGCCGCCGTGCGAGCGACTCGCCTCTTCCGACGCAATGGGTCTGCCGGTTCATGGAGCTGTGTTCGCTTGTGGAAGACGAGCTCGCGCGCTGCGAGGATCAAGAGCGCGGCCAAGCGCTTCTCCACAGAGACTTTCACCCAGGGCAGGTCATTCTGCCTGGCGACGGCATCGGAGAAGTCGGAGTCCTGGATTGGGACGATGCCGCCTTGGGAGAATCGGAACTCGATCTCGGAAACCTCGAAGCCCATCTATTGTTGGACGATTTGCAGCGTCGCGGAAGCATCCGTACCGCGCCCCGGCTGATCGGCGCGCTACACTCGGGTTATCTCGCGAGAGGGGGCATCAGCTTCCTGCGACTCGCAACCTACAGGCGAGCGGCGTTACTTCGTCTTGCCACGTTGGAGCGCCTCGCGGACCCGCGCATCAGCGTGCTCGACTGGGCCGAGCTTGCGAGCGCACTCACCGAGGCAGCATCCACCTGATGTGCCGCGACGCCTCCGGCGTGAACAGCAGCTGTCAACGGTCATCCAATTTTCCCCACCTGCGGTCACTGAAAATTCCCCACCCTGGGTTCATGAGTTCACGGCCTCAACGCCTGGACGAGCCCTGCCTTGAGCTTGTCCTTGAGTCGGCTGACGCTGAGAATCAGTCTTGCCGGGGAGCATATGCCGAGCGAGCTGGAGCGCATTCGCGAGTAGAAACAATCCAACATTGCTCCCCGGGTTGGCCAGCGCCTCCACGTGCAGGTCGACAAGGGCTCGGGCGGCTGTTGAGGCGCCCCGATACGCCCGCGTCACCTTGATCGCGAGAGCGAGTGGCATGTAAGGTAGATCAACAATGAATTCGCTCTCTGTTCCGATTGTCAGGCTGAACCCTTGGCTCGGAAGTGTCTTCTTGATGGCAGGTTCGTTGGTGCGCCAGCCTGGCGGTGTACGGCAAGGACCCGCTTCGGCGACGGTACTCGATGATTTCAAGGGGCCCGACCCGTTCACGGTGGCGGGGCTCCTTCTTGGGCACTCGAAACGGCCGCCGCTCGCATTCATACCAGATCGTCTGCTTCGGCAACGCGCTCCCCCCACGGAGTGAACGTCGACTTCAAGTCCTGAGTGATCGACGAGGAACAAACCCCTTGTACCCAGGACCTCTTGGAGATTCAGGACGTCCGCAACAGACGCCATGATGGGGTCGGGTCTGCGTTGCAAGCAGCGCATCGACACCCAAGCCCTCGTCGAGCCACACCGGGATGGCGGCATCTTCGAGCGCCTGGAGTAGCTCGACCAGAGCTCGGGACGACATCGGGCTCACTGACTTACCACCTCGATCGCCCGTTCGAGCTGTTCTTCCCGCCCCGCTGCGACGCCCTCAATCGTCCGAGGGACCGGGATAGTCGGAAGGATCCCGACGCCGTGGTGACGTGTTCCATCCTGCTTCAACACTCTCATGCCCGTGAATGGAATGGAGTACCTGCCCGGCAGGAGTATCGAGGTGACGACACCGTTGGTTCCCGCCGTGGGCTCACCCACGAGATCAGCCAGCCGATAGTGCTCGACAATGCCGAGGAGCGTCTCCGCAGCGCTGATCGCACTCACGTCCATCAAGAAGGCGGCATGGGCATGAATGCGGGGGGCCTTTGGCTCGATTTGCCAGTCGTCCCATCTATAGGTCGTGTCCTGATGGTCAGACCTCTGGATAACCGGAAAGCCCCATCGTGCGCTAGTCAGAGTCGAATCGGTGAGGTGTGCCAATATGGAGGATGAGATGCGATTCGGATACCCGCGCAGATCGAAGATCACTCCTTTGCCCGCGCAGATCTTCGAAAGGGCTGCGTCGAAATCGGCATTGGTGATGCGGTTTAGATCCAGGTACATCACACCGGGCCGAATTTCCTGAATGCTGTCGGGCGGTGCGGGTGTGAGCCTGACGGTTCGTTGCTTTGCGATTGCGGATATGGTGCCTAGTTCCGGCCGGAGATCGGAGATCGAGCTCCAGGGTGTCCGTTGCTCCCGCGCCCGGAAGCGATCGGGCCACGGTGTCATTGGCCCCTCTTCCCAGAAGGGATCGGGCCACCCGGAAACGAACCCTTTCCGGCGTCGCTCCACTCTCGAGAGGCTCTAGCTCAACTACCCATTGCGAAGTCGGGCGTCCCCCGATCGCAATCACCTCGTCCCCCACACTGGCGAATTCCGCTTGGGCAGTGTCCACTCGGGTCAGAACTAACTGGCCTTCCACGAAGGCCCAATCAAAGGGCCATTGCCTCGAGTCATAGCCTGTATACGGAGAGTTCGCGTAGACATGCCCATCGTGGAGCCTCGCCGAGAGTCGGCGGAGCGTAACTTCGAAACCCGCCCCGCCAGAGTCGGCGGCAGCTTCACGCAGTGCCGGAGCCAGTTGCGCGGGCCAGTCAGTTTTTGTCACATCAAAATAGGGCCAGAAATGTTGCATGACATTCCAGAACAGGATTACGTCGGCAAGCCGCGTCGCTCGGTCGTCTCCGGTAGGCACCCAACCGTTTGGCCGACGTGGAGCGCGAGCTGAACGAGCGCCGCGTGGAATCGTACCGCGAGCGCCCTTGTAAAGCGTGAGTGGGACGGAGCACCAAAGACCGCCGCCGAGGGATGTGTTCACCTCACTCCCGATCGGTAGTACGGAGTCACCGGGCGCCCCGGCTGGGGCGATCACGCGTCGCTTCTCGTAGAACCCGGGGTACGCTCCCTCGTAGCCGACATGACGCCAGCCTGTGATGCGCTCGTTTGTCACACCCCGTGGGCTCAGAGCGGTAACCGTGAGGGATGGTAGCGGACTCGTCGAAAGTCGAATCGTGGGGGCGAGAGGTCGAAAGAGCCGATCGAGTCGTATCTTCAGCTCGTCGGGAGTGCCTGCACTTTCCACCTCGTCCACGCCGGCAATCGCGAAGGAGTCCCAATCTGTTTCTGCGGCCTCGTCGCTCGGGTGGAAGTAACGCACGTATCCGAGGAGTCGTCCAAAGGCGATGAGGTTCTCGACACCGTGCTCGCTCAACGGGTGCGGGGCCTCGTTGCCTTGGCCACTTGGCCCTATCACGTCAAGCTTCAGGTCATCGACCCATGCTTTGCCTTTGAGATAGAGGGCACCTCCGAAGGAGATGAAGTCTGCATCGCGCGCGACCTCGCAGATAACCTGGGCATGCGTCCACGCGGCGGAGCGCACGGGGTGATCACCCAAGTCGTCGTAGGACCAAGGGATGCCCCCAGAGCGTATCCAGATCCGCGCCGAGCTGGCCGAGTCACTGCCATCGTGCGGCTCGAATCGGAGCCAGCCCGAGAGCCGTACCCGACGCCCTCGATATGACGCCGCAGCGATGCTCTGGTACACCGCGCAGACCTGCACTTTCGTAACCGCATCGCGACTGATTTCGAGGCAAGCAGTCCCCCCGTGGGGGTGATCTCTGCTCGAGACGGCCCTAAAGCCGGCGACCAAAGTACTGGGGGCAGACCATCCGGTGGGTACGACACCCGGAGTCCCCTCCTCGAAACCAAAATTCCGCAGCACAGATCCACCGGGCGCCGCCGCACAAGCAGAACAAGAGAACAGAAGGAGCGCTATGACGTCGCCGGCTCGCGATCTCAAGCTGGGCATGCGATCGACTCTACCTCACCCAGCGCTTCGCCCGGCATTCGAGCCCGCTGACGACGACCATTTACACACACCCCAGCGATGAGGAGCTGTACGCGGCCCTGAAGCGGGGCCGTTGAGATTGGAACCTTCCGAGATGCATAGCGGCCACAAGCGTTAGCCCCGACATCGCCCCCTCCGTTACACTTGGCCAATGATCGCGTTGAACCCCACTCCCCGGTCCGCGCTCACGCGGCAAATCCGCGACCTCGCGAGCTCAACCGTTCTCGCTACTACCCTCATCGCGTCTATAGGAGGAACCGGCACGTCCTCATCTGGACCTTCTCAGGTCCCCGATAGGATCGATTGGTCGCACGTCGCGCCCGAGATTCGGGCTCGGCTCCACGCTAACGTCCGCCAGCTGCCACAGTTCCCCGAAGACAACGATAGTCTAATGCACGTCCGTCGGTGGCCTGCGACTCGCAGATTCGATGGGGTTGTCTATCGGCTGGAGTATTCAGCCTCGCACTACGACGTGGTGAAGCTCAATCTGCCATCGATGGCCGACATCGACTCTGGGTGGGACTACAACGCCCACTACGTCACCTACTCGCGGGACGGTAAGCGCAGCTCGGGGCGCGGCCCCTCGTATTACTGGAGGAGCGACAGCACGCTCAGCGAGCGGGCCTACGCGGCACCGGGCGGGACGAGAGAGTGGCTCTACGATCGTGTGGGGAGGATTTACCAGTACTCATTCCGCGAGTACGACTCGAAGGGGCTCAGCATGTGGGGCGAAGAGTGGTTTGCCGAGAATGGGGTCTTGGTCGGCTGCAGATTCGGGATTCGCAAGAGAGCGGGGCTCGTAGGGAAAACATACTGGATGGGATCGGAGCAGGATTCGAATGAGCTGGAGAGACTGCTCGCCCGATTCTTTCACTGGAAATACGGAGGAGGATAGGAATCCGCCGAGCGCTTCAGCCGCTAACAACCACTATCAATACCCATCCCACGGACGAGGAACTCTATGAGGGCATTCGCCGGTCTCCACTCGCAGACATGCAGACTCGTCTGTTGTCGGCAGAGGAGCGCCTGAGACGTTGCTCCGGTTTCGACGAGTTGCACGAGGAGATCCACCGCACGATTGGGAGCATTTCCGGGGTAGGTGATCTGGCGGTCTACGACACCGCCATGCGAATCGGGGCCAAGCTGGGACTCGAGCCAAGCCGCGTCTTTCTCCATCGCGGCGTTCGCGAGGGTGCTCGCGCCTTGGGATTGAACTTCCGCGCCCTGTCCTTGGAGCTCGGCGAGCTTCCAGAACCGCTCCGCGACCTGCGGCCTCACGAGGTCGAAGACGTGCTCTGCATCTTCAAGGAGCATTTCACTTGTCAGCGCCGGTACTAGAAGTCCTCTGATCGCCAAATAGAGAAGTCCTCCGAACGCCGGGCAGTTTGTACCGTCGTGTTGGTTCGCAACCACACGGAGGGACGCGATGCTTCGACGGGAGGACTTCCTGATGATCCAATCACGGGCGAAGGCGGGTGTCTACCAGAAGGATATTGCGGCGGAGCTGGGGGTTCACCCGAAGACGGTGAGCCGGGCGTTGCGGCGGGGTTCAGCGCCGCAGGGGCGTCGGGTCTGCTAAGCAGCAGACCATCGACGCCAAGTGGCCGCCGCGCTCTCGGCGTTCGATTCAGTATGGGACGCCATCATCCCAACAGAGCAGGCACGAATTCTCGGGCTTCTGGCAGAAAGGATCGCCTATGACGGACGAGCCCAAAGGCTTGTAATCGCGCTCAGGCCGAGCGGGATCGGAAGGCTCCATGAGCTCCAGACCAGCTAAGCCGGTCCGGCGCCCCAGGGAGTCCAACCCCTGGGGCGCCACTGTAGTGAATTCCAGGGCGAACGTCAGTTCGTCTTCGCCGGCTCCGGCGGCGGCTGGACGAAGGAGTAGGGGCGCGCCTCCGCAAACAACCAACGGCCGCCCTTCTTCTCCATGATCACTGCGAGATGGATCTTCATTTGCTGCATCGCCGAGCCGTCCGGACCTTGGGCGCCGTCGACCGTCATCTCGCCGTCGCAG
>VBOW01000004.1 GCA_005893275.1 Candidatus Eisenbacteria bacterium
CCTCTCCTGGGCTTCTCGGGAGGCGGAAGGCCAGCCGGCCGTGAAAATGGACCCGGACCCGCCGAGAAGGGCCCAGGCGCCCTCCGCGGTGTGGGGGGCGAGCGGGGACAGGAGCCGGGTTCCGATGCCCAGGGCCTCCTCAACCTCCGGGTCGGTCATATCTCCCCCGCCGTCACGGTGTTCGTCCAGCGCGTTCACAAACTGCATCATTCCGCTCACCGCCGTGTTGAGGTGAAGGCGGTCCATGTCGGTGAGGATCTGGGCCGTGAGCTGGTGGATGCGGCGCCGAAGATCCCGGCGCGCGCCGGTCGGAGCCCAGGCGGCCCGCCCGCCCGCGGCCCGGCGGGTCGAGGGGAGGCCTTTAGCGCTTCGTGCGGCAGCGACATCCTCGACAAGCTTCCAGTAGCGCTGGAGGAAGCGGTAGGCCCCTTCCACCCCGCGGTCGTTCCACTCGGCGTCTTTTTCGGGTGGCCCGATGAAGAGCGTGTAGAGCCGGACGGTGTCGGTTCCGTAACGCTGGATCAGGTCGTCCGGCGCGACGGTGTTGTTCCTCGATTTCGACATCTTGACCCCGTCCTTGGTGATCATCCCCTGCGTGAAGAGCCTCTCGAATGGTTCGGAGAAGGAAACGAGGCCCATGTCCCGGAGCACCTTCACGATGAATCGCGAGTAGAGGAGATGCAGAATGGCGTGCTCGACCCCCCCGATGTACTGGTTGACCGGAAGCCACCGGTTCACCGCGTCCGAGTCGAACGCCACCTTCTCGGATTTCGGGCTAAGGAAGCGCAGGAAGTACCAGCTCGAGTCGACGAAGGTGTCCATCGTGTCGCTCTCGCGCCGCGCCTCCCCGCCGCACGTAGGGCACGACGCCTTCAAGAACGCCTCGTTCGTCCGGAGCGGCGACTCCCCCGTCGGTTTGAACTCGACCTGGTCGGGGAGCAGGACCGGCAGGTCCGATTCGGGCACCGGCTGGATGCCGCAGCGCTCGCACGTCACCATCGGAATGGGCGCGCCCCAGTACCGCTGGCGGGAGATGAGCCAGTCGCGCAACCGGTAATGCACGCTGGCTCCCCCCGCGGACTTTGCCTCGAGGGCCCTGACGATCGCGAGCTTCCCTTCCGGGCTCGGCAGACCGTCGAAAGTTCCTGAGTTCACGAGCGTGCCTTCCCCTTCGTATGCCGCGCCCGCGTCGTAGGCGCCGCCGGGGTCGCGCACCACCTCCACGATCGGGAGGCCGTACTTTGTCGCGAACTCGAAATCGCGTTGGTCGTGCGCCGGAACCGCCATGATGGCGCCGGTCCCGTACCCCATCAGCACGTAGTTCGCGATCCAGACGGGAAGCTTGGCGCCGGTCAGGGGGTGGACGGCGTCGATTCCCGCTCGCGCTCCTTCCTTCTCCGTCTCGACCTCGAAACGGTTCTCCAGCCGCGCGCGGCGCAGGCGCTCGACCAAGTCCGCGGCCGGCCGCGGTAGCTTCCCTCTTTGGCTTAACTGCGAGACGAGCGGATGCTCGGCGGCGAGCACGACGTAGGTCGCGCCGAAGAGCGTGTCCGGGCGGGTCGTGAAAACCTCGATCGACTCGCTCGAGCCCGCGACCGGGAACCGGATCGTCGCGCCCTCGCTCCGGCCGATCCAGTTCGTCTGCATGAGTCGGACCTTCTCCGGCCAGTGGACCAGCAGATCCAAATCACGGAGCAAGGGTTCGGCGTAAGCCGTGATCTTGAAATACCACTGCTCGAGCTCGCGCGTCTCGACCGTCGTGCCGCAGCGCTCGCACTTCCCATCCACCACCTGCTCGTTCGCGAGCACGGTGTTGCAGGAGGGACACCAGTTGACCGCGCCCTTCGCGCGATACGCGAGCCCGCGCTCGTAAAGCTTTAGGAAAAGCCACTGTGTCCATCGGTAGTATGAGGGATCACACGAGGCGAATTCGCGGTCCCAGTCGTAGGCGAGCCCCCAGGAGATCAGTTGCTCCTTCATGCGCGCGATGTTGCGGCGTGTCCAGGTCGCGGGATGGATCTTGTTCGCGATGGCTGCGTTTTCCGCGGGCAGCCCGAACGCGTCCCATCCCATGGGCGTCAGAACCGAGTGCCCCTGCATCCGCTTCAGGCGGGTGACGACATCGCCCAGGATGTAGTTCCGCCCGTGCCCCACGTGGAGATCACCGGAGGGGTACGGGAACATGTTCAGGCAATAGAACGGGCGCTCCGCGGTCATCGGGTCGCGGATTTCGAAGAGCCCTTCGTCCTTCCAGAGCTTCCGCGCGCGCCGCTCCATCTCATGGAACGGGTACACGCTCTTCGTCCGCACTCTGGGCTCGTTGACCTCCGGCTCTCCGGACACACCCTTTCGAATCGATTCACCCATGGAGGATTTGCCTCACGCTTTGCACGAGAGCATCGGCCAGCTCGGCGTCGCGGATCTCGCCGCGCTTGAGCGCGCGATCGGCCCGATAGACCTGGTCCAGCACCGCGCGGGCCTTGCCGGGCTGGAGCGGGGCCGCCGGACGCGCCGCGCGGCGGTAGAAGAAGCTCTGCGGCTCGAGCGCTCCGAGGGCGCACTCGGCGAGCGCCCAGAGCGCGCTGGTTCCGGCAACGCCTTCTCGGGCCAACGCCTCGGTTTCGGCGCGCGCTTGGGCGGCGCTTCCGCCGAGCACGGCCTGGGCCCACCGTTCCACGGAGGCCCCGGCGCGCGCCTCACGCAAGGATTCAAGCGCCTGCGCGGGCACCCGTCCTTCCGTGTCGGCGTGGGCGGCGAGCTTGCGGATCTCCTGGCGAAAGGACAAGAGATCGGGCGTCGCACGGAACATTACCTCGACGGTGCGGCCGGGCAGCTTGAGACCCTCCTCCTCCGCGATGATTTCGGCCCACGTCAGTCCTTCGCGCCCTCGAACGGCGCACGGGACCGTAGTCACGCGTGCGGCGAGAGCGCCCAGGAACTTGAGCTCGTCGACCTCGCGCGACGTGGTGAGCAGGAGGAACACGCCCTCCCCTGGATCCTCCATCCAGGCGAGCAGCGTTTCCTCTACGCCCCCGCCCATCTTCGATGCTTCGCGGATCCAGATGCGCCGCGTCCCACCGAAGAGGGAGAGCGTCCCGAGCGCCCCCGCGAGGGTCTCCGCCTGGAGCGCGTCTCCCTCCAGCCGCTGGAACTCGGCGCCTTCCGATTCCGCCCCGGCGCGGCACGCCCGGACGAGCTTCTCGCGCAGGAAGTCGTCGCTCCCCGCGGCCAGCACGATCGGCGGAAGACCGGCCGAAGGGCCTCGGAGCATCTTCTCGGCCTCGCGCGGCGTCACGACCGCGCCGCGCGGTTTCCCCGCGCCCTCCCCTTGGGCTCTTACCATCCCTGTACGGTGCGGCTCACGATCTGGTCGGCCAATTTCTGGATCACGTCCTTTCTCCCGTCCGTCTCCGTCTTCGCGGGCTCCGTGCCCACAGGAACCACATTGTACGTGGTTCTCACCGAGAGGGCGTCTTCCTTCCAAACATCGCGATTCTTGATCATGTCACGGAAAGAGATCTGCACCGTGAGCACGATTTCGTACTCCGTGGCGCGCTCCGTCGAGGTGTACCCGAACACCTGGTTCTTGTACGCGACCACCGTTCCCCGCAGCACCGCGTCGGCGTCCCGTTCCTGGACGATCCGAAGATGGCGGTCGGCGAGAAAACCGGCCACGAGACCCTGGGTGATATCGTCGGCGAGGCCGAACTCGACGGTATTGTTGACGAAGACCGGGATCGCGAGCGTTTTGAGGTGCGGAGGAAGGGCGCTCCGGACCGTGTAGCCGCAGCCCGGCCCCGCGACGGCTAGGAAGATGGAGGCGATCCAAATCCCCGCGGAATGTCGCGGGGCGACTCCGGACATCCTACCCCACATCCGCGGCGGGCGTGTCCTGGAATCCATAGAGCTTCATGCGGTAGCGCAGCTTGTCGCGCTTCATCTGCAGCAGGCTCGCCGTGCGGCTCTGATTGCCGCCGGAGCGATCCAAGGCTCGCTGGATGATGTCCCGTTCCACGCGTCCCAGCGTGCCCTCCAGGTCGAATCCCCCCTCGGGGATCTGCCCCGCTTCGAGGACGCCGCGGAGGGTGTCGAGCGAGGAGTCGGCCCGGGCCTGCGCCGGCGCGATGGCTGCGGTCAGATGCTGCGGCACGATCCGGTCCCCCTGGGATAGGAGCACGATGCGCTCGAAAAGGTTCCTCAATTCGCGAATGTTCCCCGGCCAAGGATACGACAACAAGATCTGCTCCGCACCGGAATCGATGCTGGCAAAGCTCTTCCCGAACAGGCGGTTGAACTGCGCGAGGAAATGCCGCGCCAGAGGGAGGATGTCCTCGCGGCGCTCGCGGAGCGGCGGGACGCGGATCGGCACCACCTTGAGCCGGTAGAAGAGGTCTTCGCGAAACCGCTGTTCCCGAACCATCGTCTCGAGATTCTGGTTCGTGGCGGAGATGACGCGGACGCTCACGGTAATGTCCTTCGTCCCGCCCACGCGTTTGAAGGTCATGCGCTCGAGGACGCGCAGGAGCTTCACCTGGATCGTGAGGCTCATTTCGCCAACTTCGTCGAGAAAGAGGGTGCCGCCGTTCGCGAGCTCCAGGAGCCCCTGTTTCTGCTGCCGCGCGTCGGTGAACGCTCCCTTCTCATGACCGAAGAGCTCCGATTCCAGAAGCTCCCGGGGAATCGCGGCGCAGTTCACCTCGAGCATCGGTTTGTCGCGACGGGCGGAAAGCTCGTGGATCCAGTGCGCGATCAGCTCCTTCCCCGTGCCGCTCTCCCCTTCGATGAGGACGCTCGTAGAATCGCTCTGCGCGACCTGCTCGACGATCGTGTAGACCTGCAGCATCGGCGCGCTCTGCCCGCGGACGAAATCGCGAGAGAATTTCTGGCTTTTCTGCTCCCGATGGTGCTGGACCTCGCGCCCCAGCCGCTGAGCGGTCAGCTCCCGCTCGAGCACGAGCAGGAGCTCCTCGCGGATCGGCTTCCCTTTCGTGAGGTAGTCGCGGGCGCCGAGCCGCATGGCCTGAACCGCGGTCTCATGATCGGGCTCGCCGGTCAGCATCACGACGATCTGCTCGGGCCATTGGACCCGGATGCGCTCCAGGACCTGGATGCCGGTCAGATCGGGCAGGCGGATGTCGAGGAGCACGAGATCGGCCGGCTCCTTCTCGAGCAGCTGGAGCGCCGCCTTGCCGGAGTCCGCGGTGAGGACGTGATAGCCCTCGGCCTTCAATTCCCGTGGGAGGAAATGGCGGATCGTCTCATCGTCGTCGATGACCAGTACGGTTGCCTTCATCTCGGCTTCCCTCTCACGCGGCCGCGGGGAGAAGGATCCGGAATCGGGTTCCTTGGCCC
Source organism: Candidatus Eisenbacteria bacterium (assembly GCA_005893275.1). Taxonomy (NCBI): domain Bacteria; phylum Candidatus Eiseniibacteriota; species Candidatus Eiseniibacteriota bacterium. The sequence goes on from VBOW01000004.1 coordinate 5,353, forward strand.
GGCGCGCTCACGACCTCGATCGATCCGCCGTGGCGCTGCACGATGCCGTGCGCCACGAACAACCCCAGGCCGGTACCCTTCGGGCGCGTCGTGTAGAACGGCTCGAACAGGTGCGGCAGGTGGTCCGGCTCGATTCCGACTCCCGTATCCGCGATCTCGATTTCGACTCGGGATAACGGCGGGTTTCCCACGGGGCGGGCCCGGATCGCCACTTCCCCCTGGTTGGGAATCGCCTGCACCGCGTTTTGAACGAGGTTCAGGAATACCTGCTGGAGCTGGTCGGTGTCGGCCAGGACCTTGGGCCAATGATCGGCACCTTCGAGGCGTATCTGGACCCTTCCCTCTTCGATCGTGGGACCCAGGCTCTGGATCGCCCGGCCGGCCGCGTCGGCGACCGAGACCGGCCCGAGCGTGAGCATTCTGGGCCGCGTGGCCGAGAGCAGGTCCTGGATGATGGAGTTGAGACGGGAGACCTCGCGCAGGATGAACGTGACGTCCTCGTGCCGCTCGTCCCCTTCGGGAAAACCACGGCTCAAATACTGCACGCCGGTCGCGATGCCTGTGAGCGGGTTTCGGATTTCGTGAGCGACGCTCGAGGCGAACCGTCCGAGCGCGGCCAGCCGGTCCAATTGTCTGATTCGCTCCTCCATGGTTCTCAGATTCGAGAGATCCGTCAGCGTCGCGACCGCTCCCCGGATGCGCCCCTCCGCGTCTCGGAGCGCGGCCGCATTCACTTCGATGGGAATCGAAACGCCGTCCTGTCTCCGCACGATGTGCTCGGAGGGCGCCTCGACGCCGCCCCGTTTGAGAGAACGGAGCAAGGAGCCGTGCCAACCTTCCGCGCCGGCGATCTCATCGATTCGTCGCGCGAGCGCCGCCGCGCGCGGCGTGCCTGAGATATCCTCCGCGGAACGATTCCACGCGAGGACCTGCCCTTCGCGATCGACCGCGACCACGCCCAGGGGCATGTTTTCGATCACGTCCTCGCGAAAGCGGGCCTCGAGATCCAGCGCCTCGTTCAATGCCAGATTCACGAGGACCGCCCCAAGGGAGGGGACGATCGCCTCGAGCGACCCGCGCCGCGCCCAATCCGACTCCCCCTCCACGCCCACGAGTCCTACGACGCGGCGAAACTCGCAGCGGCCACATTGCCTTTGCCCTCCTGCGAGATCCTCGAGCCGCGCGCCGGTGATGGCGCAGGCGCCCCCCTCGGGAGTAGCGCCCGGGCAGGGGTGCAGCCCTCCGCTCAGGCGGTCGGCCGGCATGTCCCCTCGGATCACGAGGGCATGCCACGGCCCGCCTCGACGCCCCCGGGGGTCGCTCCGCATGGCGGTCTCGACTTCGCCCAGCGAGACCCAGCGGAGCCACTCGGGGTTCAGCTCGGCCGCCGGCACCCGCTCCGTGGTCCCCGCGTTGGAAGGAGAGGCGGGCCGGTGGAGGCAAAACTCGGAGGGATGGCCCCGCATTCGCCCCAACCAGAGCCGCGGCTCGTCGAGCGCGCGCGAGAGGTATTGGAGCAGGAGGTGGTACGGGCGGTCCGGATCCGCGTCGCGGATCGCGAATCCCATGAGCTCGCCGAGCCCCTCGAGCTGCACGCGCGTCGCGAGCCCGCGGCGGAAATTCGCCTCCAGATCCGCGAGCAGGAGTCCGACCAGCGCCTCCAGGGAGCGGGCGTCCCGCTCGCGTTCCGGCCCTTCGAGCTTCTGAAACTGCGGCAGGCCGCAGAGCGAGCGGATTTCTTCCGCCCGCCGCCAGAGCTCCTCCACCGCGCTGACCTGGCTAATGCGTTCCGGCGTTTTCAAAGGTAGGTGGATTGGGTTGGCAGGGATGCTGCGCGACCCCAGAGTAGGCGCGCGGTATCGCGGGTGAGACCCTACACTGTAGAAGTTAGAGGTTCAAGCCAAAGGCGAGAACTACGGCAGGATGGCGAGGTGCTCGACGCTCCGCCCCGAAGGGCTCTCGAGAACGACGTTGTACATCCCGGGCGCGACCGCACGTCCCCAGGTCGAGCGGCAATCCCACGACACGCTGTGCTCCCCCGGGGGTAGATCGCCGTCCACCAGCTCGCAGATCTTGTGCCCCATGAGGTCGAACACCGTGATCCGGGTCCGAACCGTGCCGCCCGTTCCAACCGCGAAGCGGAAGGTGACGTTGTCGTGCGCCGGATTCGGGAAACCGTGGATGTCCGTTTCCGCGATCTGGGCGGCGACGCCGGGGAGCGTCACCCCGGCGATGGCCGGTGCGCCTTCCTGTCCCCCGCCGAAGGTCGCGAGGCGATACTCGTAGCTGAGGCCGGGACTGACCGTCGTGTCGGTCCAACTGGTGGCTGTGATCGGCAAGGCCCTGAGAAGCCGCGGAGAGAGCTCGCCGGGGCCTTTCCTGTACATTCGGCTTTCGCTTCCCGCGTCCGGCGCGAGGGCGCTCCAGCTCAGCGTGACCGAAGACGGCGTGGCCAAGGCCTGAAACTGTTGCGGCGTGGCCAGCGTGAAGGTTTCCCTGGCCACTTTGACGGAGAGGTCGGAGAACGCGGACCAATTTGGAATTTCGTCCGAGGTCCGGATGATGAAGTAGTACGTCTGACCCGAATCCAGACCGGCCACGGTGAAGGCCTCTTTGGTGCCCGCGATACGAGGGGCCGGAACGCTGGGCACGGAGGTCGCGGCGTTCCACCAGGACGTCGTATCGACGCCGGTGACTCCGACCGTGCGGTAGCGCAGCTCGTAGGTGCTCGCCGTGCCGATCGAGCCGTCGTCGCCCGGAGCGGTCCACGTCAAGCCGACGAACCCCGCCCGGGCATCGGCAAACCCAAAGAGCGCACCGGCCGCGACGAGCGCCGCGATGCAGGAGCCTCCCGCCGAACGGCGATGAGCGTTCTTAGCGAGCACTGCTCGCCAAGACGTCGAAGGTGGACAGCTCAGCCGTAGAACCGCTCGGCTGCCCGCCGGAGTTATAGCCGAGGTCCCGCACGGCCGCCGGCGCGATCACGTCGGTTGTGGTCCCATTCACCACATTCGAAAGCGCTGCTGCGTTCCCCGCTTCGTCCAATGCCTTGATCGCGATGTAATACGTCTTGCTGCCTGCCAGCCCGCTCAGGACGTAGGTCTGCGCCGTGCCGGCGACGGCGGGTGCCGGCGCTCCGGTGGCGGGCGCTGCAGAGGCCCAGTTGGACGAGGTGATGGGGCTGGACGAATAGCGAATCTGGTAGCTCGCGGCGGTCCCCGTGTTTCCATCGTCGCCAGGAGCGGTCCACCGGACGGAAATCGATGCGCCTGCGACTTGGGTTACGGAAAGGTCCGCGATGGTCCCAGGTGCCGTGGCGTCGCCGCCCGTTTTCTTCACGGCCAGGTTGGAATACCCGGACCAGTTTGGAACTTCGTCCGCTGTGCGGATGATGAAGTAATACGTTGTCGAGGGCGTGAGCCCCCGCACCAGCACCGAGTCCATGGAACCGGCAGGACTGGGCGCGGGTACGGGAAACAGCGTGGCGGCATTCCACCAAGAGAGAGTGTCGACTCCGCTGACCGGAGTCGCGCGATATCGCAGCTCGTACCGAAAGGCCCTGCCGATGTTTCCGTCATCTCCGGGCGCTGTCCAGTAAAGCGCCACGGTCGAGTCGGCCGATGTCTGGGCGCTCACCGGCGAGACGCTCAGAGCGGTCCCCACGAAGACTCCCGCGCCAAACAGCGCGGCGGCCCATGGGATCGGGTGGCGGCGGGGTCTGTCGAGTCTAGTCCACAAGATGGCGCTGCAGCGCTGTAGCACGAGATGCCCCCTCTTGTGCGCCGGGTCGGCTTGGCAATGGCTTGCCCCCGGCTGTCCCAGGACGTGGTGCTACGGTTTTCGAATTGTGGATTCGCCCTTCCCCAGTTGGGCCGTCGAGCAGGAAAGGTGCCAGGGCTAGCAATCGGGGCATTCATGAGCAGGCGACGGACCCCGTTTTGGTCGGGTTGCGCCTGACTCCGCAATAGGGGTCCATCGTTTGCGGTGGCTCCTTCGGGCAATTCGCACAAGCGCACGAGCAGCCTGCAAAGGGGCTCCCGCTAGCCCAAGGTGGTACTATTGCGTACGAATCGGTGCTCCCCCATCGCGAGCCTGGACCGCACGGCGCGTCGGGGTTTCCGGCCGGGTGCGGGGCTCAAAGCGCGTAGGGACAACTTCTATGGCGCCCCACATTAGCTGGCACCCTTCGTGCTAGTTTCCTATCAGCGCCGCCTCTCACCGGCGCGCTGGGGACGCCATAAAACACCTTCATTTACGTTTCGTGGGCACGAATCAGCCTCGGCTCGGCCGCCCACACAGGACGGGGGAGTTCCGGAAACGCCAATGAATTTCGTGCGCACCGCACCTCTGGAAATGTACCCTCGGCGCGACTCGTCGTTCTCTCGCTGTCAGACCCGAATGGGGTGGGCGCTTTGGGGCGCCCGTTGCGAGGCACTCTCTCCTGAGGTTGCGGAAGCGGCCGGCACATGCACGCTAGGCTCGATCATCGATAGCTGGACCATTCTCGCGCCCGGTTCTCCCTCCGCCGACAAAGAACCGCCAGCGCCCCCTCAAGATTTGCGGCCCGGAGGCTGACATGCGCGTCATGAAGTTACGATTGGGTCTACTGGGGGCGAGTGCCCTGCTCGCCCTCATGGGCACGTGGAGCGTCGCCGCCGCGGCGGTGGACGAGGTCCATTGGAGCTTTGTCGGGCAGACCGCGGTGACGTTCGATTGGCGCGGCGCCGGGAACACCATTCAATTCGGGACCACAACCGCCTACGGGCGGAGCGTAACCGCGTCCACGCCGAGCCCGGCCCCCTATTCCTCGGCGGGCCCGTTCTGGGAAGCGAAGCTCACCGGGCTGACGGAGAACACGGTCTATCACTACTCGATCGCGGGCGGAGCCGATCACACGTTTCGCACGCCCCCGCCTCGGGGCTCATCCGACTTCACGGTCTACGTGGAAGGGGACATCGGCGACGTGGCCACGTACTCTAACGTGGGACCGGTGCAGTCCCTGATCGGGACGGCGGCTCCGGCTTTCGTCCTGGCGGTTGGGGATCTCACCTATGGCAACGCCCACGGCCAGGCCTCGGTCGACAATCATTTCAACGACGTGATGGTGTGGTCGCAGAATGCGGCCTATCAGCCCGCGTGGGGAAATCACGAGTGGGATAAGACCACGGACGACTTGAGGAATTACAAAGGCCGGTTCGACTTTCCCAACGCGCAGACCTCTCCCGGCTCCCCCTCGGTCAGCTGCTGCGGCGAAGACTGGTACTGGTTCGACTACGGAAACGTCCGCTTCATCGCCTATCCCGAGCCCTGGTCCGGGGCCTGGGCCGACTGGCGGACCAAGGCGGGCGCCATCATGGACGCCGCGCAGAGCGATCCGGCGATCAAGTTCATCGTGACCTTCGGCCATCGGCCCGCCTACTCCTCGGGGCATCACCCGGGGGACGCCACGCTGAAGGGGTACCTCGACGCCCTCGGGGCGTCGCACAGCAAGTACAAGTTGAACCTGAACGGGCACAGCCACAACTACGAGCGCTCGTCTCCCCAGAGCGGGGTGGTTCACATCACGGCGGGCACGGGGGGATCGAGCCTGGAGGAGGACGGGAGCTGTCTCTGGCTGGCGTGCACGCAACCCGCGTGGTCGGTATTCCGGGCGATGCACCTCGGCCCCCTGCGGCTTCGCTTCACGTCGTCGGGGATCCAGGGCACCTTCATCTGCGGACCGCCGGGAGGCGGGACCAATGACGTGACCTGCACGCTGGGAAGCGTCCTCGATTCGTTCACCATCGGATCCCCCGCGGTCGGCGACGTGATTGCGCCCGCGTCGATCAGCGATGTCAGGACCTCCCCGTGATGGGTTGCCGGACGCACGGTCTGGCGCGAAAAGCGGCGGGTCTCGTCCTCGCGGCGGGGCTCGGCATGTGCGCGGCCTCCCCGGCGTCGGCGATCACGTACCCCGGCTTCATCGACATGGTCACCGACCCGACTCTGGTGTTCGCGGTTCCGATCGTCGGAAAGCCGGCCTACCAGTCCCCCTTCACGGATCTCGTATTCCGGACCCGCGTGACGCGGATTGCCAACGATCCGGGCGCTTCGACCGCACCGGTCTCCGGAACCTGGGGGTCCGACGCCCGGCACCACTATTCGAAGACGCAACCCTGGAACTCGGACAACTCCCTGATCGTCATCGAGAATCGCAACGGAGGCTCGCCTGCGAGTCTCATTCTCGATGGCAGCACCTACCTGCCCAAGCTCGCCCCGTGCGGCAGTTACAGCCCGTACGACTATCGGTGGCACCCGAGCCCGGCTCATGCGAACGAGCAGATCAACGTGGACGGCTCCGGCGCGGAGCTCATGTGGTTCAATGTGGCTACATGCACCAAGACCCGCACGTGGACGCTGCCCGTCACCGTGAACTATGGCATCGGGTCCGGCGAAGGGAACCCCTCGAACGACGGCCGCTATGTCGCGCTCGCGAGCGCGACCCAGCTCTTCGTCGTGGATATGGACCCCCAGCCTCCCCTCGCCCCCTACCCCAACAAGCGGATCGGCCCCGTGTATGATGTCTCGTCGTGCGGCCTCTCCGGCGGGTGCAGCATCGACTGGGTCTCGATCTCCGCCTCGGGGAAGTACGCGGTCGTGAGCTACAACGGCGACTATCCGAGAATTTTCGACGTGAACCCCACGACCCTGGCGCTCACTCCGCATCCGATGCTGGCCAGCTCTCCACGTTGCAACGGCGGTTCCGCCGCGCAGGGGTTTACCTATGACCTGGGGCACGCGGATGTGGCCGTGAACCCATTCGACAACAACGAAGATGTCCTGATCGGCCAGGAGCATTGTGGCAACCGCGGAAAGGTTGTGAACGGGGTGCTGATCGGCGGCGTGGTGATGGTTCGGCTACGAGACGGCGCGATTACGCCGCTGACGGACGCCACGAACGAGGCTTACCCGCACCATATCTCCACGAGAAACCTCGACCGGCCCGGGTGGGCCTATGTGGGCTACTACCCCGAGATCGGCAAACGCTTCTGCGACGAGATCATCGCGGTCAAGCTCGACGGGAGCAAGGCGGTCCAGCGCTTCGCGCACAAGCACAGCGTGTTCAGCGGATGCTACCGCTGCGAGTCGCATCCGGTCCCGTCGCGGGACGGCCGACGGGTGATCTTCGCCAGCAACTGGGCCGACAACTGCGGGGCCCTGTGCGGCTCGTCTTCGGTCATCCAGGACTACGTGGTCGACGCGCGCGGCGCCGGCACCGGAGACTCGGTCCCTCCCTCCCCCGTGTCGAACCTGCTGGCCCGTTAGCTCCCGCGCACGTTCGAGGTCACTTCGCCTTGGAACGCCGCGCCTCCGATCTCACCGCATCAAGACGAATCGGCCCTCGGCAGACCCCTCTCTCACTTCGATGCGATAGAAATAGACGCCGGAGGGTAGCCGCCGGCCCGATGCGTCGCGCCCGTCGAACCGCACGGCATGACGCCCGGGAAGAAGGCTTCCTGCCTCGAGGAGGATCTTGACGCAGCGCCCTGCGAGGTCGTAGACCCTCACGTGTGCGGGGCCGTCACGCGATGTGGTGAAGGCAAGCGTGGCGCCGGGATTGGGCGGGTTCGGCGCCACGACTGCCGCAAGGTCGGGGGCCGCGTCCGGCGACGAGCCTCCGGCCAGGATGCTGGCCGAGATGTTGTCGATCTGGAATGCTTCCCCTGCCGCGATGGGATCGTCCTCCACCTGGAGATCGAGCGTGGATCCAGCCACCCTGGCCACGTAGTCGACGGACATCATCTGCCAGCCTGGAGCGGGCGTTACGGCGTTCGAGTAGGTAGTCGTGCCCTTCTGCGAGGTTCTCATGTACTCGCGCACTTGGAGCTCCGCCACACCTCCGGCGCTATCGGAGCGAACCCACGCCGTGAAGCGGTACACGGCGCCTGCCGCGGGGGTCTCGGAGATCCAGTTGGGGCTGTCGTTGAGGCCGAACTTTCCCGTGCCGCTCCCCCGGACCTCGAGGGAGAAGCTGCCGTCGAGTCCGCCGGCGACGCGCTGAATCGTTCCCCCGGCGTTCGCGACCCATCCGCTGGTGGAGGTCTCGAAGG
>VBOW01000005.1 GCA_005893275.1 Candidatus Eisenbacteria bacterium
CGCATCAGGCGCGCTGGATCATGGGAGAGATCGTCGGCCAGGCCTATGTGAGGAATGCGAACTCAGGCGCGTTCTTTCAGCAAGCGATGAATCGGACCGTCGTCCTCCTCGGCGATCCCATGATCCGGATGGACGCGCTGCCTCCGCGCGTCTTCGAAGTGACCGTGGACGGAACCCCCTTCCCGGAAAATGGCCCCCTGACGAGCGACTCACCCAGCGCCAGCGTCGCCCTGGTCGCGAAAGTTCGCGATGAGGCGGGGCTCAAGAAAACCGATCTGGCGGAGCGCTCGGTCGCGACCGGGACGATCGCGCCGCTCGATTCCACGCTCTACTCGGTCGCGGTCTCGGACACGGGGCGCGCGCACACGCTCACGGCGAGCATCCGTCCGCGCATCGGAAACTACGACCTCCTGGTCCGCTCGACCGATACGAACGGCCGGGAGCAGGACTTCGCGCTGCAAGTGCGGACCACCGCGCGGTACCTGGCCAACGGGGTGGTCATGGTGAACGGCACGTTCGTCGAGTCGAACGCGGTCCTCCGCGCCGAGGTGACGACTCCGATCCCGGTGACCGCCGACTCGCTCACGCTCCTCCTGGATGGGGTCCCGCTCGCGAACGTCACGGAGACCGCGACGGACGCGACCGGGCGCCGCTGGGCGCTCGTCACCCTGGCCGAGGATCGCGGCCCCGGCCTCCACACGCTCGATGTCGAGATCAACGGGCGCGCCGGCGTCTTCCCGCAGGCCACCTTCAACGTGGAGACGAGCCTTGCGCTTCGCAGGGTCGTGGTCGTGAGCCCGAGGCTCATGGGCTCGGGTTGCGACGGCTCCGTGTTTCAGTTCGAGCTGAGCACTCCCGCCCCCAAAGTGGAGCTGCTCCTCATGACCGTCTCGGGGCGTCGGGTGGCATCGGTTCAGTGGCCCGGCAAAGCGGGCTTCAACGTCTATTGTTGGGACGGGCGAGATTCCCAGGGCAACACCACGGCGACCGGTCTCTACTTCTACCGGCTCACGGCGGTCGACGCCGCGGGGCACAAGGCCACCCAATCCGGACGCATGATCCGGAGCCGATGACCGACCGGCGAAGCGGCAGGGCGATCTTCCGCGAGCTGGGCCGGCTCGTCACCGAGCAGCGGAACCCGCGCTCGAAGAATCTCGACAGACTCACCACGACTCAGATTTTGAAGCTCATGAACCGCGAGGATCGGCGCGTTCCGGCCGCGGTCGGGCGCGAGATCCGCAACATCGCGCGCGCCGTCGATCTCATCGTGGGGCGGCTCAGGCGCGGGGGGAGGCTCTTCTACGTCGGCGCCGGGACGAGCGGCCGGCTTGGGGTGCTCGACGCGACGGAATGTCCCCCCACGTTCGGAACCCCGCGAACGCTGGTCCAGGGGATCATCGCCGGCGGCCGCCGCGCGCTGGTGCGATCGATCGAAGGGTCGGAAGACGACGCCAGGGCCGCGGCGGCCGCGCTCAAGAAACGACGGGTCGGCGAGCGGGATGTTGTGGTAGGGATCATGGCGAGTCGGCGCACGCCCTACGCCGTCGGCGCCCTCGCGTACGGGCGTACCGTCGGCGCCGCGACGATCGCGGTCACCGCGAATCCGGCCGGGGGGGCGCCGCTCCGTTGCGACGTGGTGATCGCGCCCAGGGTCGGTCCCGAGGTCTTGACCGGCTCCACGCGGCTCAAGGCGGGGACGGCGCAGAAGCTCGTTCTCAACATGCTCACGACGGGGTCGATGGTGCGGCTCGGCAAGGTCTACGAGAATCTCATGGTGGATCTCAAGACCGCGAGCCGGAAGCTCGAGGAGCGCACGAAGCGCGTCTTCATGAACGCGACCGGCGCGAGCTACGCGGAGACCGGGCGCTGGCTCAAACGCGCCGGAGGCTCTCTCAAGGTGGCCATCGTGATGCGCCGAGCGGGCGTGACCCGGGCGGAGGCGAAGAGGCGGCTCAAGGAGGCCCAGGGATGGGTTCGCGAGGCGATTCGGTCGTAGGGGGGCTTATGCCGTGGCGCGGGGGGCGGGCAGGGTGTGCGGGGCGCCGCCTGAGGCGGCTCGCGAGCGCCGCCTTCGCCCTGTCGCTCGCAGCGATACTGCCTCTCGTAGGCTGCGGCAAGCGCCCCTCCACGAAGCAGACGGTCGTCTTCTGGCAGTTCTCTCCCCTAAGCGCGATTCGACCGGTCCTCGACCGCTTCCAGCGGGAATTCCCCAACCTCGAAGTTCAGGTCGAGCAGCTCACGTGGCAGAGCGGCCGGGAGAAGATCGTCGCGGCGGTCGCCGCCGGGCGGCCACCCGACCTCTGCGAGATCGGGTCGACCTTTCTTCCCGGGCTCGTCGCCGACAGCACCCTGATCGATCTCACCGACAGCATTCCCGACCTGGTTCCCGCGCTCCGCGGCTGGGAGGTGGCGCGATTTCGCGGGCGGATCTACGCGATCCCGTGGATGGTCGGGACCCGCGTGCTCTACATGAACGGGGACCTCATGAAGCGCGCTGGGCTCTCGCCGCTCCGGCCGCCCGCGACGTGGGCCGAGCTCGCGCGGGCGGTCCAGCGCGTCGACGCGGTCGAGCCCGAAGCCAAGGGCTTCGGCATGAACTCCGGCGAGAGGGAGGTCCTCTTCAAGAAGTTCATGCCCTTCGCGTGGGGAAACGGCGGCGATATTCTGGATTCGACCCTCACGCGGAGCGTGGTCTTGAGCCCGCAGAATACCGAGGCGCTCCGGTATTACCTGAGCCTCAAACCGCACTCGCTTCTCGATCGCCAAGAAATGCTCGATGAAGCCTTCGCGCGGGGGCGGCTCGGCTTCATCATCTCGGGCCCCTGGATGCTTCGGAAGCTCCCCGAATCGGCGCCGCGGCTCCACTTCGAGGTGGCGCTGATGCCCCGTCCCGCCGAAGGGAAGGGATCGCCGGCCTCCTTCGCCGGCGCCGAAGCGCTGGGTATCTTCCGTAGCTCCAAGGAGAAAGGCCCCGCCCTCCAGCTCGCCCGCTTCCTCGCGCGCGAGGAAAATGCGATGCCGCTCTACATCGCGACCGGGAATGCGTTCCCCGCGGCCATCGCCGCCGAGCGGGACAGCTACTTCGTCTCGCATCCCCGCGACCGGATCTTCGTGGAGCAGCTCCGCACGGCGGTGGCTCCGCCCGTTCATCCGCGCTGGGTCGAAATCGAGGAGATCCTGAACGGAGAGCTGGAAGAGGCGATCTACGGCAAGAAGTCCGCCGAGGCGGCGCTCCGTTCCGCGGACTCCCGAATCGAGGCCCTCCTCAACCCGAAACCATGAGGAGCCGCGCCGCCCTAGGGCTTCTCCCGTGGTCCCTCTGCTTCGCGGTGTTCGGGCTGATCCCGCTTTTCGCGGCTCTCGTCCTGAGCTTCTACTCGATGAACCCGCTTCGTCCGGACCTCACGCACTGGATCGGCGCGATGAACTACACGCGCGCGCTCGGATCGCCGGCGTTCTGGCACGCGCTCCGCACAACGGGGATCTTCGTGGTGGGCACGCTTCCGGTGACGCTGGTCCTCGCCTACATCGTGGCCGCGCTCCTGGGACGGCTGCGGCGCGGAGAGGCGTTTTTCCGCGCCGCGATCTTCTTTCCGGCGACTCTCTCGATGGTCGTGATCTCGCTCGTGTTCAAGTCGCTCTACGCGGAGCAGGGCCTCTTGAACGGCTGGCTCGCGGGATTGGGACTTCCGCGGCTCCACTGGCTGCAGGATTCACGCTTGGCGCTCCCCTCCATCATGGCCATGGACGTGTGGGCGAGCGTCGGCTACTACGCGATCCTGATCCTCGCCGGGCGAAAGACGTTGCCGCTCGAGCAGCTGGAGGCGGCGCGGCTCGAAGGGTTGGGGCCCCTCGCAATCGAGCGGCGAATCGTGCTGCCGCATGTGAAACCCGTGATCCTCTTCGTGATCCTGCTCAATACGATCCGCTCGTTTCAGATCTTCATCGAGGTGTTCGTCCTCACCCGCGGCGGACCGCTCCAGAGCACGCTCACGCTCGTCTACCACCTCTACGAGCGCGCCTTCTATCACTTCGAGATGGGGTACGCTTGCGCGATCGCCTATATCCTGCTCCTCCTCGTGGGAGGGATCCTGCTCCTCCAGCGAAGGGTCCTCTCGCGGTCCACCGCCGGGGTGCCCACTCCGTGAGCCCTCCGACCGAGGCCTCCCCGCCGTGACCCGCGCCGGGTGGGCTCTTTCGGCGATCGCGCTCCTCTCGATCGCGCCCCTGATCTACATGGCCCGCGTCTCGCTCGGCGCGGGGGGCTCGCTTCCGATCGCTCCCTCCGATTGGTGGACCGGGGGCTTCACCCTGGAGCACTACCGCGCTTTGGCTTCCGGCGGCGGGATGGGGCGCTTCGCGATCAACTCCCTCATCGTCACGGGGATCGCCGTTCCGCTCCAGATTCTCCTGAGCGCCGCCGCGGGGCACGCGCTGGCACGCGGCCGCTTCGCGGGCAAGGGCGTCACCTTGGGGCTCGCCACCGCCTTTCTCATCCTCCCGCGGCAGGTGACCCTCGTTCCGCTCTATCTGCTCTTCGCGAAGCTGGGGCTTCTCGACACCTACGCGGGGCTCATCCTGCCCCATCTCGCGGATCCATTCGGCGTCCTGTTCATGGCGCACTACTACAAAACCTCCTCGCCCGAGCTCGAGGAGGCCGCGCGCACGGACGGGCTCAGCCCCCGCGCGATTTTCTGGAGGATCGTCCTGCCGCTCTCGGGTCCCGGCCTCGCGGTCGTCGGCGTGAACGGTTTTCTCACGACGTGGAACGCGTTCCTTCATCCGCTCGTTCTGACGACCTCCGAATCGATGCGCACGCTCCCGGTGGGGCTCGCGCTCTTCGCGCAAGGGGAGCACAGCGTGGACTGGGGCGCGCTTCTCGCGGGCTCGACCCTCACCACGGTTCCGGTCCTCCTTGCCTTCCTCCTCTTCCAGCGGCAGATCGTGGAGGGGATTCTCCAGGGGAGCGGAAGGTGAGCCGGGGCGACGCCGCGGGGTACGCCTGCGCGCTCGGCATCATGACCGGCACGTCCGCCGACGGCGCGGACGCTGCGCTCGTCACCGTGGAGCGTGGGCCCGCGCCGCGGCGGACCCGGCTCATCGCGTGGCATCACCAGGGCTATTCCCCGGCGCTCCGCGAGCGGGTGCTCGGCGCGCAGGAGGGGACCCTGGCGATGCGCGATCTCCTGGCGCTTCACGTCGAGCTGGGCCGCCACGCGGCCCTCGCCGCGGGCGGTGCCCTCAGGGCCAAGGAGGCGGCGGGGTTCATGCCCGAAGTCGTCGGGCTCCACGGCCAGACGGTCTTTCACGATCCGCAGGGAAAGCGTTCCGGGATCCCTCTCTCGATCCAGATCGGGGAGCCAACTGTGGTGGCCCACGCCCTCGGATGCCGGGTGGTTTCCAACTTTCGAATGTCGGATATTCTCGAGGGAGGGGAAGGCGCGCCGCTCGTGCCGCGATTCGACCTGAACCAGTTCGTCTCGGAGGCGAGCGACCGCGTGCTCTTGAACCTGGGCGGAATCGCCAACTTGACGCGACTCAAGCCCGCCGCGCGGGTGGAGGACGTCATCGCCTTCGATTGCGGGCCGGGAAACATGCTCCTCGATGCCATCATGGCCTCGGTCGGGCCCCACGGCTCGCGCTTCGACGCGGAAGGGGCCCAGGCCGCGCGCGGCGAGGCCGCGGAGGAAGTCGTCGAGGAATTCCTCGCCGACCCGTTCATCGCGCGGCGGCCGCCCAAGAGCGCGGGCCGGGAGGAATTCGGCGCGGCCTATCTCGAGCGTTTTCTCGCGCGCACCGCTACGCTATCCCTCCCCGACCGAATGCGGACGGCGGTCGAGATCACGGCCGGGGCGGTGGCGCGAGGGGTGGCTCTTTCGGGGAGCGGGAGGCCGGACGAGGTGTTGGTCTCAGGAGGGGGGGCTTTGAATCGGACCCTGCTCGGGGCGCTCGGGAGGGCCCTGCCGGCCTCGCGCCTGCTCACCAGCGAAACGCTGGGGGTTCCGGTCTTGGCCAAGGAGGCAATGGCCTTCGCGTTCCTGGCGTTCGAAACCATATCAGGGCGGCCCGGCAACGTACCTTCTGCAACCGGCGCCCGAAAGGAGGTCGTTCTTGGCTCGGTTACGCCCGCGCCCCGTCCGCGCTAGGGGCTTCCACGGACTCGCTCTGCCGCGGAGGCCAGGCGCGAGCCTCTCGCTCCTCCTTGCCGCCGCCTTCCTCATCGGCCTCGCCGGATGCGCGGGATACCGCCGAATGGAGCCTCCCCGCCCCCCCGATCAGGCCCGCCCCGCGCCGATCGATTGGCGGTCCGCGACGAGGCTTCGCGTCGGGCTCATCGTCGGCGCGCCGCGGCTTCGCATCTCGGGCTCGCGAGAATGGAAGCTCCGGCTCCTGCACGGGAAACAGATCGCGGACGGGGCCGCCGGGGCGAGGATTGTCGTGGCCCGCGAGGGCGCGGGAACGATCGACGTCTTCAGGGAGGGAGAGCCGGATCCGCTTTGGTCGGGCGGAGTTGCCGACACTTTGGAGCTCGTGCCCGAACGGGGAGGCTTCTCCGGCTGGAGCGGAAACTGGTATCGGGGCACCTTCCGCGTCCACGGCTCCTACCCGGAAGGATTGACGCTCGTGAACGAGGTCGCCTTGGAGAGCTATCTCCGCAGCGTGCTCCCCAATGAGATTGGAACCCCGCCCGAGTCCGACTTCGAGGCGGTCAAGGCCCAAGCGGTTGCCGCCCGTTCGTACACCCTGGCCTATCTGGGCCGCCGCGCCGAGCTTGGGTTCGATCTCCATGCCTCGGTGGAAGACCAGGTCTATGCGGGCAGAACCCTCGAGAACGAGCAGAGCGACCGGGCGCTCGAGGCCACGCGCGGCGAGGTCCTGCTCTCGGACGGCCGGCCGATACGAGCGCTCTATTCGTCGACGTGCGGGGGCCGGACCGCAAACGTCGAGGACGTGTGGCCCTGGAACTGGACCCCCTATTTACGGAGCGTTCGGGACGATTCTGGACCCGGCACCGAGCCCTACTGCGCCCTATCCTCGAACTTCCACTGGAGGGAGGAGTGGGACGCGGGGGCCTTTCTCGCCATGCTGCGCCAGTACGGCCCTCCGGAAAACGGGGCGGGGGCTGCGCTCACCGGAGATCTCCTGGACGTGCGCGTGGACAAGCGCTCCCGCTGTGGACGGGTGCAGGACCTCGCCGTGACCACGACCTCGGGGGATCTCGCGTTTCATGGCGACCGCATTCGTTGGGCGCTTCGCCGGCCCGGGACGAGCGCAATTCTACGGAGTATCTTCTTCAAGATAGGAGTCATCCGCGGCGAAGACGGAAACCCGGCCAAGGTCGTCGCGACCGGCGCGGGCAACGGGCACGGCATCGGGCTCTGCCAATGGGGCGCGATGGGCATGGCGCGAGCGGGTATGGACTACCGCGAAATCCTGAGTCACTATTACAAATCGACACGTCTCGAGCGGATGTAATGGCGTTGACCGGGTCCCGGAAGCCCGTTAGACTCCCGCTTCTGCATCGGACAAACCGCGGTGGGGTCGTAGTTCAGCTGGTTAGAACGCCTGCCTGTCACGCAGGAGGTCGCGGGTTCGAGTCCCGTCGGCCCCGCCATGTACCGCGCTATCCCGCACCGCCTTAGGCCGGGCCCCCGAGGCCGGAGACAAGAGCCGGCTTTCCCCCGCCGGGGTCTTCTTTCCCTATTGCTCCACGGATTCATCCGGAGCGATGCTTTTTCCGTTGACGGGAAATAGTCGCCTCCGTAATTTCCGGTCCGCGGTTTTTTCCGAGTTCGACGGTAGCGGCCTTGTCCACCCAGCTTGTGAGAGGATCTCGAAATGAAACGCAGAGGCTCCAGCCCGGAGCGAGAATTCCGCGGTTCCGCGCGGCACCGCTCGGAAGAGTGGGAAGAAGATCCGATCGGCCGCATGTACGATGACAACGAAGAGGAAGACTTAGAGGACGAGGAAGAGGACGAAGAATTGGAGGAGGAGGAAGACGAAGAGGATGTCGAAGACGAAGAGGAATACGCCGAGGACGAGGAGAGCGACGAGGAAGACGAGGATATCTGAAGCGCGCGCGACTTGAGGCTCCCGCACCCCTTCTCTTTCTAGGCTTGAGCCCGGCTGAGTGCCCCCTTAGCCGGGCTCGTGTCGTTCTTATCCCCGCGCCCTTCGATCAGACGACAAGCTACATGCCCGGGACGCGATTCGGGCCCGAGGCGATCCTCGAGGCGTCCCGCCAGGTCGAGCTCTACGACGAAGAGCTCGATACGGAGAGCTATCGGATCGGGATCGCCACTCTCGCGGAGATCGATGTGGAGCCCGGCAATCTTGCGGCCGGGCTGGACCGCCTCGAGGCTGTCGCCACGAAGCTCATCGACGCCGGGATCATCCCCTTCGCGCTGGGGGGCGAGCATTCGCTCACGATCGCCCCGGTCCGGGCTCTCCGGGAGCGCTACCCGGAGCTCTCGGTGCTTCAGCTCGACGCCCATCTCGATCTGCGCGCGGAGTACCAGGGAACGAAGCTGAGCCACGCCAGCGTCATGCGCCGGATCCGCGAGCTCGAGGTGCCTACCGTAGGGGTCGGGATCCGGAGCGTCTCGCGGGAGGAGGCGGATTACGTGCACGCCGAGAAGGCGCCGGTCTTTCTCGCGCGCGAAATCCGCGAGAAGGGTCTGCCGGTGGACGCGATCGTGGCCAAGCTGCGGAACCCGGTGTACGTGACGGTCGATCTCGACGCGTTCGATCCCTCCTACGTGCCGGGCGTGGGGACCCCGGAGCCGGGGGGCCTGACCTGGGAGGAGGGGCTCAAGCTCCTGCGGGCCGTATGCGAGAGACGGCAGGTCGTCGGGTGCGACATCGTCGAGCTATGTCCCATACCGGGCCAGCCGGCCTCCGATTTTTTCGCCGCGAAGCTCGCCAACAAGATGATCGGCTATCTCGGACTCTCTCCCGGTGAGCCTCCGCGCAAGCACCTCCGAGGTTCTCATCGCTGAGGCGCCCATGCCGGTCGTCCGACTTGCGAAGAATCAAGAACGCAGGCTCCGATCTGGGCATCCCTGGGTCTTCAGCAACGAAATCGAATCGGTCGAGGACGGCTTGGAGGCCGGGACCGAGGTGGTCGTGGAGGATCATCGCGGCCTTCCGGTGGGAGTCGGTCTCTATAACCCGCATTCCCTGATCGCCGTTCGGCTCTACGCACGCCACGTGCGCGCGATCGACGCGGATCTCGTGCGGGACCGGATCGAATTGGCGCTGTCGCTCCGGCGCCGCATCCTGCCGGTCGAAGTCACGTACCGCCTCGTGCACGGCGAGGGGGACTACCTGCCGGGGCTCGTGGTCGATTGCTACGGCGACTACGTCTGCGTCCAGAGCCTGAGCGCAGGCATCGAGCGGCGGATCGAATGGATTCTGGACCTGCTCCAAGACATGCTGACGCCGCGCGGCATCTTGTGCCGCAGGGACTCTCAGGCGCGCACCCTCGAGGGTCTTCCCCCTCTCGAGCCGCTCGAGCGGGGGGAGATCCCGGAGCTGGCCGAGGTTCCCTACGAGGGGATCGTGCTCCAGAGCGATCTGCGCCGGGGCCAGAAGACGGGTGAGTTTCTCGATCAGCGCGAGAATCGAAAGCGCGTGGCTCGCGAGTCCCCTGGCCGCCAGATCCTGGATCTCTACTGCTACACCGGGATATTCTCGATTCAGTGCTGCATGGCCGGCGCGGCTGCGGTGCTCGGGATCGACAGCTCCGCGCCCGCGGTCGAGCGCGCGCGGAGCAATGCGAAGCGAAACGCCCCCGGCCGGGCCGTGGAGTTCCGCGTCGAAGAGGTCGAGCGGGCGCTCGACGGCTTCGAGCGGGAGGGAGCGCGGTTTGATATGATCGTCCTCGATCCGCCGGCGCTCGTGCGGAGCCGGAAGGCGCTCGCGGAAGGAGCGCGGAAGTACGTCGCAATCAATGCGGGCGCGCTCCGGCTGCTCAAGCCCGGCGGCACGCTTGCCACGGCGACGTGCTCCCATCATGTGGACGCGGTCGCATTCATCGAAATCCTTCGCGCCGCCGCAAAGACCGCGCGTACGGAGCTTCGCCTCGTCGACGTCCTGGGGCAGAGCCGGGACCACCCGGTCCTTCTCGCGGCACGAGAGACGTCGTACTTGACCATGGTGATTGCGGAACGGATTCGCTGAGCGGCCGGGCGTCGAGGCGCCTCGCGCCACGGGAGGGTTTCACGTGAGCGAGACAAGAGACGAGGGGAAAGAACCGATCAACGAGCGGGATCTCTTCCTGGGTCTCGTCCAATCGTTTCAGGCCGCCGCCATGCAGCAGATGGGCAAGGTGATGAACCCGTTCACCGAGAAGATCGAACGGGACATGGCGCAGGCCAAGCTCTCGATCGAGATGCTCGAGATGCTGAAAACGCGGACTTCCGGCAACTTGACCGGACAGGAGGCGCGTTTCCTGAACCACGTCCTGACCGAGCTTCGACTCAACTACGTTGCCGAAAGCGAGCGCGGCGAGGGGGAGGCCGCGAAGGAGTCCGGCACCCCCGAGGACCGGAAAAACCCCGCCAAGCCCGAAGGGCCGGCCTAGACTCTCTTCCTCCGCTTCTCCCGCGGCTCCCGTTTCTCCCGCTCCTCGAGCTTCACCGTCTCCCAAAGCCGGTCCAGCTCCGGCAGACCCGCTTCTTGGGGCGAGCGCCCCCGTTCGTGCAGAAGCTCCGAGACGCGGTCGAATCTCCTGCGGAACTTGTCCACGGCGAGGATCAGATGCGCTTCGGGATCCGATCGTACGAAGCGGGCCAGGTTGACCGCCGCGAATAGCAGATCGCCGATCTCCTCGGCGACGCGCTCCGGATGGCCGGCCCGGATCGCGCGCTCGGTCTCTTCGATTTCTTCGCGGAGCTTCGCGACCACGCCTTCCACGTTCTGCCAGTCGAAGCCGACGGAGGCGGCCTTCTCCTGGACCCGATACGCCTGGAGGAGGGCCGGCAGCCGTTCGGGGCTCCTTCCGAGGATCGATTCGTGTCCCGCCTCACGGCGTTTGCCCTCTTCCCACTGCCGCAAGACCCCCTGGGCGTCGAGGTCGCGGCGCTCGCCGAATACGTGCGGGTGCCGCGCGATCATCTTCACAATAATCTGGCGAATCAGCTCCGCGGGCTTCGAGCCCTCCTCCCGCTCGAACGTGACCGCGAGGAATACGACGAGGAACAGGAGATCACCCAGCTCCTCGCCGGTCGCGGCGCGGTCGCCGCGCGCGATCGCCTCTCCTATCTCGTGCGCTTCCTCGACCAGATAGGGGGAGAGCGTCTTCGAAGATTGCTCGCGATCCCAGGGGCAACCCTCCGGGCCCGAAAGGTGGCGTACCAGATCGAGCAGCTCCGCGGCGGCCGCCGCGAATTCCTCTCGGTCGGACGCAGGCGGGGGATTAGAGTGAATAGGGCTCACGCGCGAAGTGTAGTGGCACGGAGCGCCGGTGTCCACGGCACCCCGGCTGCGTAACCCGAGCGACATCGCGTCCGCCGCCCGCCGCGCGCGAGCGGCTGCTTGCGTCGTCGCGCGCCCTGTGGTACTCGTGACACGCCGGAGTCCCGGCGACATCTATGGAATTTCCTACCTGGGCCGAAGTAGATCTGGATCGATTCGGTCGGAACATCGCGGCGATTCGCGCCGCGATCGGTCCCGACTGCAAGATTCTGCTTGTCGTGAAAGCCGACGCCTACGGGCACGGAGCGATCGAGATCTCCCGGGCGGCGATCGAGGCCGGCGTCTCGATGCTGGGCGTCGCCACGCTGCACGAGGGCATCGAGCTTCGCTCTGCCGGGCTCAGCGCCCCGATCGTGATCCTGAGCCCGTCGCTCCTTTCCGAGGTCGACGAGATCATCGAGCACCACCTCACCCCCTGCGTCTCGAGCCTGGAATTCGCGGAGCTCCTGTCCCGCCGGTGCCTCGCGCACGAGGTGATCTCGCGCATCCACGTCGAGGTGGATACCGGGATGGGCCGGACGGGGGTTTCCGACGGCGACGCGTTCGAATTCCTGCAGCGCGTCGTCGCGATGCCGAATTTGAAGCTCGAGGGGGTATTCACGCATTTTCCGGACGCGGACTCCGGGAACACCTACTTCGCCGAAGGGCAGCTTCGCCGCTTCCACGAGATCCTGGACGCCCTCGCCCGGAGGAAGATCGAGGTTCCGATCCGTCACGCGGCGAATAGCGCGGGCATCCTCAGCCTTCCTCAGTCCAGACTCGACATGGTACGGCCGGGAATCCTCGCGTATGGCTTCTACCCCAGCAATCGCGTGCCGCCCGCGATCGAGGTCGAAGGGGTGATGTCCTTCAAGTCGCGCGTCGTGCAGCTGCGCTCGGTTCCGGCGGGTCGCTTCATCAGCTACGGCCGCACCTATCAGGCGAAGCGGGCCACGCGCATTGGAGTCCTCCCGGTCGGATACGGCCACGGCCTGCCGTGGCTCCTTTCGAACAGGGGAGAGGTCCTGATCCGCGGCCGGCGCGTTCCGATCGTCGGGCGCGTGACGATGGATCTCACCATGGTGGACGCGACCGAGGTCCCCGACGTGGCGCTGGGGGACGAGGCGGTCCTGTTCGGCGAGCAGGCAGGGGCGAGGGTCAGCCTCGAGGAGGTCGCGGAGCGCGCGGAGACGATTCCCTACGAGATCCTGTGCAGCATGGGGAAGCGCGTCGTGCGGCTCTTCCTTCGCGAAGGAAAGCCCGCCAAGGTTCTCACCCTGGTGGGGGAACGCCATGAGTCGGAGGCCCTCGAAACATCGGGGGCGCGGCGCACGCGCAAGGTGCAGTATAAGAGCAGCCGCATTCCGTCCTCCGGCTAGAGCAGCGGACATGAGGGCGCGATGAATCAGCGCGATTATCAAGTCGGCGACCGGGTTCAGCATCCGGAGTTCGGCGTGGGGCTCGTGTTGGAAACCAAGGGCAAAGGCGAGCAGGCATCCGTCCTGGTCTCCTTCGACGACAAATCGAAACGAAAGCTCGCGGTCCGGTTCGCCAAGCTTACCCTCCTCACTCCCTCGCAAACCCGGGAGCCCGGGGCCTAGCGTGGTCGGGCGTCCGCCTGCCGCGCTCCCACCCGTCGAACTCTTGCATCAGGCGAGGGCGCTCCTCGAGCGGAGCATCGCGCCCCACTCTCGATTTCGCGTCGCCGCGCTCCTCGAGGATGCGGCCGGCGCGGTTCACCCCGGGGTGAACGTCGAGAGCGTGAGCTACGGCCTTTCGATTTGCGCGGAGAGGAGCGCGCTCTTCGGCGCCCTTTCCCGGGGCGCCTCGGGATTTCGCAGGATGGCCGTGGTCTCGGAGACCATGCGCCCGGTGCTGCCGTGCGGCGCCTGCAGGCAGGTGCTCCTCGAGCACGCTCCCGGCCTCACGCTCCTGGTCGAGCGCGCCGACGGATCCCCCGAGGAGCTGCCGCTGGCGGACCTGATGCCGCGCCCCTTCACCGAGTTCCAGGGCAGACGCTGAGGGGAGCGGCTCCCCTGTGAGAGACTTGATTCGCGCCAAGCGCGACGGCGCCACGCTCCCCCGCGGGGGGATCGGGCGCTGGATCCGCGGGGTCGCCGATGGTTCCATTCCCGACTACGAATCCGCGGCCCTCTTGATGGCGATCACGATCCGCGGCATGGATCGCGGCGAGACGGTCGCCCTGACCGAGGCCATGCTCCATTCGGGCCGGGTGCTGGAGTGGGAGGGGATCGGCCGGCCCACCGTCGACAAGCATTCCACCGGAGGGGTCGGGGACAAGGTCTCGATCGCCCTCGCGCCGTGGATCGCGGCCTGTGGAGCCGCCGTCCCCATGATCGTGGGCCGCGGGCTGGGGCACACCGGGGGAACGCGGGACAAGCTCGAGGCGATTCCCGGGTTTCGGACCCGCCTGAGCGCCGATGAGTTCTCCGCCCAGGCGCGGCGGATCGGGGTCGTCATCGCGGGACAGAGCGAGGATCTGGCCCCCGCGGACGGAAAACTCTACGCCCTGCGCGACGTGACGGCGACCGTCGAGAGCCGGCCGCTCATCGTCTCGAGCATCCTGAGCAAGAAGCTCGCGGCGGGCGCCTCGGGGATCGTCTTCGATGTGAAGTGCGGGCGCGGCGCGATCATGGAAACCCGGGAGGACGCGAAAGGCCTCGGGCGGGAGCTCGTGGAGGTCGCCCGCGAGCTGGGCCGCCGGGCGCGCGCGATCGTCACGGCGATGGACGAGCCGCTCGGGCTCACGATCGGGAACGCGAGCGAAACAGCGGAGGCGATTCGGGTCCTTCGAGGAGAGGGTCCTCCCGACGTGGTCGAGCTGTGCAGGCTCTTGGGCTCGGCGATGCTCGTTCTCTGCGGCGTGGCGCGGGAGCCGCGCGAAGGCGAAGCCCGCATGGATCGGGCGCTCGAATCCGGCGGCGCCATTCAGCGCGCCGAGGCCATGATCCAGGCCCAGGGAGGCGATCCGCGGGTCACGGCCGATCCCTCGATCCTGCCGCGGGCGCCCGTGGAAACGCCGGTGCGCGCGGATCGCCCGGGCTTCGTCGGCAGGATCGACTCGCGCGCCCTGGGGATGCTCCTCGTCGCGATGGGCGGGGGGAGGACCCTGATGGAGGACACGATCGACCACGCTGTGGGGATTCGGCTCCTTCGCAAGGCCGGGGACAGGATCGCCGCGGGCGAGGTGCTCGCGATCATCGAGGCCCGCCGGGAGGCTCCCGACTGGGCGGAAACGGCGAAGCGCGCGTACCCGATAGACGATGAGCCGCCTCCCCGGCAGCCTCTCGTGATCGCGGATCTGGGGAGCTGAGGACCCGGCGGGGGGCCCTGGGCAGGCTTAGAGCCTCAAGCGCTCGTCGGGAGGGGCTTCCGTATCCGTCTCGTGGAAATCGGGGACCTCCTGTGGAGGCTTCGCCGTTCCGGTGTGCACGTTGCAATAGCCGGTCGGCTCGCTTCCTTCCCGGAACAGCTCGATCTCGGTGCTGGGGCACCCGGGATTGGCAAGCAGGCCCGTCTCGACGCAGATCAGCCGGCTGACGACGCCGCTCGGCACGGGGAAGTCCTGCGCCGGTCGCCCCTTCGTCGCGGCGAGCATCACGTCTACCCAGATCGGAAGCGCGGCGGCGGCGCCCGTCATGCCGGGGCCGATCTTCTGCTTGCGGTCAAAGCCCACCCATACGCCCGAGACGACGCCGGGCACGTAGCCCACGAACCAGGCGTCCGTGTAGTCATCGGTCGTCCCGGTTTTCCCGGCCGCCGGCGCCGTGAAGCCGAGGGCGCGCGCCGAGGCGGCCGTGCCGTTCTCGACCACGCTCTCCATCATGCTCGTCATCGTGAGCGCCGTTTCCGGGCTCAGGACTTCCTCGGCCACGCTGCGGGACTGCTCGAGAATTTTTCCGTTCTTGTCCTCGACGCGGAGGATGTAGGTCGGCGTTACCCTCACGCCCTGGTTCGCGAAGACGCCGTAGGCGGAGGTCAGCTCGAGCAGGTTCACCTCCGACGTGCCGAGTGCTAAGGAGAGGTCGGGCAGGAGCCTGCTCTTGATCCCCATGCGCTTGGCATACGATGTCACGACCGAGGTGCCCAGCTTCTGCAGCAGCTTCGCCGCGGGAACGTTGACGGAATTCGCGAGCGCGCTCCGCAGGGTGACCGGTCCGCGGTACTTCTTGTCGTAGTTCTGCGGCGACCACTCCTCACCGTTCCCCGCGTTGAAGGAGACCGGCGTGTCGAGAATGATGTCGGTCGGGGAAAAACCGTTGTCGATGGCCGCCGTGTAGATGAAGGGTTTGAACGCCGAGCCGGGTTGGCGCGCCGCCTGGACCGCCCGGTTGAAGTTCGAATCGTTGAAGTCGCGCCCGCCCACGAGCGCCAGGATCTGTCCGCTCGAGGGTTCGAGCGATACGATCGCGCCCTGCAGATATTCGGTCTGATTGCGGTCACGAGCCGGAGCGTTGCCGGACTTGGCCGCCAGCACCGCGCGCGTCTTCTTGTACTGGTTTCGCTGCTCGAGCGCGGTCAGACGTTTCTCGAGCGCCTCCTCCGCCGCATGCTGGACGTCGATATCGATGGTGGTGTGTATGCGAAGCCCGCCCTCGTAGAGCTGGTTCGAGCCGTACCGCTCGTCCAGGTACTGCCGGACCATCTCCATGAAGTAGGGCGCCTCCTGGGCGTTGTAGCGCGTCTTCGTCACGCCGAGCGGGACCTCGCTTGCCTGCTCGTATTGCGCGCGGCTGATGAAGCGCGCCGCGAGCATCTGCGAGAGCACGAGATTCCGGCGCCTGAGCGCGCGGTCGGGATCCCGGCGCGGCGAGTAATCGCGGGGGTTCCGGGGCAGCCCCGCGAGCAGGGCGCATTCGGGGACCGTCAGCTCCTGGACGCGCTTCCCGAAAAAGACCTTGGCCGCCGCGTCGACGCCATAGGCGCCCTCGCCGAAGTAGATTTGATTGAAGTACATCTCGAGGATCTCGTCCTTGGTGTAGGTCTGCTCGATCCGGACCGCGAGCACGATCTCCTTGAGCTTTCGCGTCAGCGTCTTCTCGTGCGTGAGGAAGAGATTCCGCGCGAGCTGCTGCGTGATGGTGCTCCCCCCCTGCTCCGGGCGCCGCGCCACGATGTCGGTGACGAGGGCGCGCATGAGGCGAATGGGGTCGATGCCCCAGTGGGTGTAAAAGCGGCGGTCTTCGATCGCGAGGATCGCCTGCACGAGAGGCTTGGGAATATCCCGGAGCGGCACGATGGAGCGGTTCTCCTTGAAGAACTCGTGCACGAGCTTCTCGTTTCGGTCGTAGACCAGCGTCTTGACCGGCGGCGCGATCGTCTGAAGATTTGCCGGGGAAGGGAGGTCCTTGCGGAGCCAATTCCCGACTCCAATACCCACCCCGGCCACCCCGCAGAGCAGGATGACGACCACCGCGAATAGGAATTTCGTGACATGTCCCCAGCGTGGGCTCACGGCCGAAACCTCGTTGAAGGTGCGAACGGCCTGGATGGGCTTACGCTAGGTAACCCCCCCAGGTGGGTCAAGTGCCAAATCCCAGAGGGAGCCCCGGGGCGCCGCTCTTCCGCGGCAAGCCCAAACTTGGTAGGCTGCCGCCGCAATGCATCCGAAATCCAAGAACGCGGAAGTCGAGCGCCAGCTCGAGGTGATCCGCTCCGGAGTTGAAGAGCTGATTCCCGAGGACGAGCTCA
The DNA here is from genome assembly GCA_005893275.1 of Candidatus Eisenbacteria bacterium. Lineage (NCBI taxonomy): Bacteria > Candidatus Eiseniibacteriota > Candidatus Eiseniibacteriota bacterium. The sequence continues at coordinate 17,170 of VBOW01000005.1, forward strand.
TCCGCAAGCTCGAGCGTTCGATCGCTTCGCGGAAGCCGCTCCGCGTCAAGCAGGGTTTCGATCCCACCGCCCCCGACATCCATCTCGGGCACACGATCGGCCTGAGAAAGCTTCGCCAATTCCAGGACCTCGGGCACCAGGTCGTGCTCATCGTCGGAAGCTACACCGCGCTCGTCGGGGACCCCAGCGGCCGCTCGCAGACGCGACCCACCCTCACGGAGGAGGCGGTCCTCGAGAACGCGCAAACCTACCTCGACCAGTTCTTCAAAGTCGTCGACAAAGATCGGACGGAAGTGCGCTGGAACGGCGAATGGTTCAAAGCCATGAGCTTCGTCGACGTTCTCAGGCTTACCTCCCGTTTCACCGTCGCTCGAATGCTCGAGCGCGACGACTTCGAGCACCGCTTCAAGCTCGGCGAGCCGATCAGCGTTCACGAGCTTCTCTACCCCCTCATGCAGGCCTACGACTCCGTCGTGATCCACGCCGACATCGAGATTGGGGCCACGGAGCAGAAGTTCAATCTTCTGACCGGCCGGGATATCCAGGCGGCCTACGGCGTCGAGCCTCAAATAATCCTGACGCTCCCCGTGCTCGAGGGCACCGACGGCGTGCGCCGCATGAGCAAGACCCTCGGCAACTACATCGGAATCACCGAGCCGCCGAAGGAGATCTATGGAAAGGTGATGAGCCTCCCCGATAAGCTCATCGAGCGTTACTTCCGCCTTGTGACCGATGCCACTTCCGCCGAGTGCGACGAGATCGCGCGCTCCCTTCGTCAGGCCGGGACGAATCCCATGACGTGGAAGAAGGCGCTCGCTCACCGGATCGTTCGGATGTACCACGGGCAGGGCGCTGCGGACTTCGCCCAGGGTGAATTCGAGAAGCAGTTTTCGCGCCGGGAGCTGCCGAGCGATTTGCCCACGGTGGAGGTGGAGGCCGGTGCATTTCGCGCTAGGGATCTCATGATGCGTGCATTTCCTAATACGTACACCGGGAGCAACGCCGGGAGCCTGTTCAAGCAGGGGGCCGTTTATGTGAATGGCGAGCGACTTACGGACGTTGCCAAGGAAATCCGGGTCGGCCGGGGACCCGGAGCGCAATCGGAGGTGATCATTAAGGTTGGGCGCAAGATCGCCCGGGTGGTGCCGAAGGGGCGCGGCTGAATCGGACCAACGGACAGGGCACCAAAATATGATTCGGCAAGGCCTTGACAGGTCGATCGCCTTGCACTATCTTCCTATTTGTTGGTTTTGATGGAGTAGAAAGCCGCAGTGCTCGTCGGCTGACTGCAAAAGCCAGTCCGCGTTCTCGCGTGGCATCAAGCCCGCTGTCTCTGCAGCCAAATTGGGCGTTGACAACTCTTAAGCATTCTCGGTAAGTTCAGGGTTCGGCCCTGAACGGCCGATTTCATGCGTGCGATTCGCGCGCGACCGATCTTTGAAAACAGAATAGCGCACGTTTGTGTTGTGGAGCCCTAGAGGATCCCTCTCGGTTTTCGGACCGAGAAGATCTCTTGTTAATTCGTCGCGTCCCCGAAGGGGAGCGATTCTTTGGTGTGAAATTACAGCGGAGAGTTTGATCCTGGCTCAGAACGAACGTTGGCGGCGTGGATTAGGCATGCAAGTCGAACGCGAAAGGGTAGCAATACCCGAGTAAAGTGGCGAACGGGTGAGTAACGCGTAGGAAACCTGCCTTCGAGTGGGGGATAACATTCCTAACGGGGTGCTAATACCGCATGAAACTGCGGGATCGCATGGTTCTGCAGTCAAAGGTGGCCTCTGTTTACAAGCTACCGCTCAAAGATGGTCCTGCGTCCCATTAGCTAGTTGGCGGGGTAATGGCCCACCAAGGCATCGATGGGTAGCCGATCTGAGAGGATGACCGGCCACACTGGGACTGAGATACGGCCCAGACTCCTACGGGAGGCAGCAGTCGAGAGGCTTCGGCAATGGGGGAAACCCTGACCGAGCGACGCCGCGTGGAGGATGAAGGCCCTTGGGTTGTAAACTCCTGTCATGTGGGAAGAACCCTCACGGCTCGAATAGGGCCGTGAGCTGACGGTACCACAAGAGGAAGCTCCGGCTAACTCCGTGCCAGCAGCCGCGGTAATACGGGGGGAGCAAACGTTGTTCGGAATCACTGGGCGTAAAGGGCGTGTAGGCGGCTGAATGAGTGGGATGTTAAATCCCCCGGCTCAACCGGGGAACTGCATTTCATACTGTTCAGCTTGAGTACAGCAGAGGAGACTGGAATTCCCGGTGTAGCGGTGAAATGCGTAGATATCGGGAGGAACACCAGTGGCGAAGGCGAGTCTCTGGGCTGATACTGACGCTGAGGCGCGAAAGCCAGGGGAGCAAACGGGATTAGATACCCCGGTAGTCCTGGCCGTAAACGTTGGGCACTAGGTGTTGGAGGCATCGACCCCTCCAGTGCCGCAGCTAACGCATTAAGTGCCCCGCCTGGGGAGTACGGCCGCAAG
>VBOW01000006.1 GCA_005893275.1 Candidatus Eisenbacteria bacterium
CGTCCGCGAAGACCGCCGGCGCCTCGGGCTCGGAGCGATTGCGCCGCGACGTCGTGCCCACGTTCGAGTCGATCAGCCTCAATCTGGATGCGCGAAAGCCCGGCTACACGGGATCGGTCCGCATCGACTTGCGCGTGGACGCCGCGACCGATTCCTTTCAGCTTAATTCCGAAGGGCTCACGCTCGGGCGGCTGACGCTCCGCGGCGCCAAAGGGATCGTGCCGTCCACGCACAGGGCCGCGGGACCCGCCGCGGTCGCCTTGAGGACCCGGTCGCCGCTCAAGCCTGGCGCGTACACGCTCCATATCGATTTCGCGAACACGTTCAACACGCGTGCCCAGGGCATCTACCGTCTCGAGAACGGCGGGGAGTGGTACTGCTTCACCCAGTTCGAGTCCGACGATGCGCGAAAGGCCTTCCCGTGTTGGGATGAGCCCTCGTTCAAGATTCCCTATCAGCTCACGCTGGCCGTGCCGAGGGGGCACCGCGCCCTGACCAACACTCCGGTCGCCCATGTGACGCCCGGGAAGGTCACGAAGACGGTGATGTTCCGGCGAACCAAGCCGCTTCCTTCGTACCTGCTCGCGATCGCGGCCGGTCCCCTCGAGATGGTTCCCATCACCGGCATGTCGGTCCCGGGAAACGTCGTCTGCGTGAAGGGCGCGTCCGCGCTCGCGGGCACGGCCTCGACGATGGCCCCGCGCCTCCTCGGCGCGCTCGAGCGCTACTTCGGCAGGCCCTATCCCTACGAGAAGCTCGACGTGATCGCCGTGCCCGAGTTCTGGCCCGGCGCGATGGAGAACGCCGGCCTGGTCACCTTCCGGGACGACGTGCTGCTCGTGGAGCCGAAGACGGTGAGCGTCCGCCAGCTCTCGAGACTGTCGGTCTACATGGCGCACGAGTTCGCCCACATGTGGTTCGGGGATCTCGTCACGATGGAATGGTGGGACGACCTCTGGTTGAACGAGGCGTTCGCCGAATGGATGGGGAACAAGATTTCAGACGAGGTCTACCCCGAGTACAAGATGCACGTCCAGGACCTGCAGGCGACGCAGGGGGCGATGAAGATCGACGCCCGCCTCTCGACGCGCGCCATCAGGCAGCCCGTCAGCGCGCTCGACAACCTGCTCCAGGCCGCGGATGAGCTCGCCTACAAGAAAGGGCAGGCGGTTCTCGGGATGTTCGAGCAGTGGCTCGGGCCCGACAAGTTCCGGGCGGGGGTGCTCGATTACTTGAATGCGCACGAGTGGGGAAACGCGGTCGGCTCGGATCTCTGGTCCGCGCTCTCGAAGGCCTCAGGGAAGGATGCCTCGGGGCCGATGAGCACCTTCCTCGATCAGGGGGGTGTCCCGCTCGTCACCGCGGAGATTCAGCCGGACGGGCGCGTAAGGCTGAGCCAACGGCGTTTTCTCTCGTACGGCGCCCAAGCCGCCGGCGACCCGCTCTGGAAGATTCCTGTGGCGCTCACCTACTCGGATGGACTTGCCGTACGGACGAAACGGTTCCTGTTGAGCGAACGGGAGGCAACGGTCGAATTGGAAGGGGACCGCGCGCCGATCTGGGTGAACCCCAACGCGGGGGCGGCCGGCTATTATCGTTGGACTCTCTCTCCCGAAGCGATGCAGAAGCTCGCGCAGAGCGCCGCGGAAATCATGTCTCCGGCCGAGCGCGTCGGCTACCTCGGCAATCTCACGGCGCTTCTGGACGCCGGGCTCCTCCATGGCGATGAATACGTCCGGCTCCTCGCCCGGTTCGCGGATGATCCGAGCCCCGAAGTCCTCTCGGCCTTGGCGGACGGCGTCGACCAGGTCCGCCGCGTGTTCGTGACCCCCGAGCTGGCCGAGCCCTTCGCGGTCTACGTGCGCCAGACCCTGGGGCCGGCGCTGGGCCGCCTCGGGCTGACGCGGCGCCCCGGAGAGGAGGACGGCGTCTCGCTCGTCCGCCCGGAGCTGGTCCATATGCTCGGCGACTACGGGAAGGACGACCGGATTCTCGCATTCGCTGATTCGCTCGCGAAGCAGTACATCGCCGCCTCGGGATCGGTCGACCCCTCTTTGGCCGGAGTCGCGCTCGACCTCTCCGCCCTGCACGCCGACGCCGCGCTCTTCGCGGAGTACAAGAGGCGATTCGAGACGGCGCGGGTTCCCGCGGACCGTTCGCGATTCTTGGCCGCGCTCGGCTTTTTCCGCGATCCGAAGATCGTGGAGGAGGCGCTTCGCTACTCGCTCCAGGGACCGCTGCGTCCCCAAGAGATCTTCACGATCCCGAACGTCGTGGGCCTGGCCGTCGAGTACGAGGAGATTCCGTACCGCTGGATGACCGAGAATTTCGGCGCCATCTCCACCAAGATCCCGCCGATGTTCTCGGTGTTTATGCCGCAGTTCGCGAGCGGCTGCTCGGTGAAGCGGCTCGAGGCGGCGAAGTCGTTCTTCGCGGAGCCCTCGCGCTCGGTTCCCGGGGCGGACAAGGAGCTGGCGAAGATCGCAGACCAGGTGAACGATTGCGCCGGGCTGAGGGAGCGGGAGGGGGCGGTCGTGACGGCCTACCTGGGCCGGCTCGCCGGCGCGCGGTAGCTCACGCCCGGGGGAGGCGCACCATCCACCGGGCCCCGCGCGCGCGACAAAAAAAGGGCCCGGGTTCCCGGGCCCTGCCGCGTTTATGGTTGCGGGGAGAGGATTTGAACCTCTGACCTTCGGGTTATGAGCCCGACGAGCTACCAGGCTGCTCCACCCCGCGGCCGTATCTTGCCCCAGCGCCCCGCGGTTGTAAAGAGCCTACTTCGCCGAGTCCTCCTCGGCCTGATACCGATAGAGAACCTCGTCTTTCTTGACCATGTGGAAGCGCTCGCGCGCGACGCGCTCCGAAAGGAGCGGGTCTTTCGCCGTGCTCGCCCGGGCTTGCTCGGCCCGGCTCGCCTCGACCGCGAGGACCTGCCTTCGCGCGCGGAGCGCCGCCGTCTCGTGCTGCAGCGCGCGGATTCGAATGAGGCCGCTGTCCCCGCCGACGAACGAATAAACGAGATAGCCCAGCACGACGCCCGCGCCCCAGAGAAGGAACCGCCTCTTCTTGCTTTTCTCGCGGGGCGGGAGCCTGAGAAATTTCCGGGACGGCGGATCCTTCGGGCTCTGATACGGGGATCGCATCATGGCTGCGTGCGTTCCCCGCTCACCGCGCGCCCGCCGTTTCGCGTGAGCCGCCGCTGAGCTTCCGAAAGGCGGCCGCCCCTGGGTAGAGCGCCTCGTCCGCGAGCTGCTCCTCGATTCGGAGGAGCTGGTTGTATTTCGCGATCCGTTCGCTCCGAGAGAGCGATCCGGTCTTGATCTGCCCCGCGTTCACCGCCACGGCCAGATCGGCGATCGTCGTGTCTTCGGTTTCGCCGGAGCGGTGCGAGATCACGGTCGCGTAGCCGGCGTTTCTGGCCATCCCGATCGTGTCGAGCGTCTCGGTCACGGTCCCGATCTGGTTCAGCTTGATCAGAATCGCGTTGGCGACTCCCTCCTCGATCCCGCGTCGCAGAATTTCCGGGTTGGTCACGAAGATATCGTCCCCCACGAGCTGAATCGTGCCCCCGAGCGCGCCGGTCAGGTGCTTCCAGCCGCCCCAGTCCCCTTCGGCAAGCCCGTCTTCGATCGAGACGATGGGGAACCGCTCCAGGAGGTCGCCCAGGTACTGGGTGATGGCGCGGGAGTCCAGTCCCTTTCGGCCGTCCAGAGAGTAGGACCCTCCCTTGTAGAGCTCCGATGCCGCGACGTCGAGCGCCAAGGCGAGGTCCTCGCCGGGACGATAGCCCGCCTTCTCGATCGCGCGCATCAGAAACTCGAGCGCCTCCGCGTTCTTTCCCAGGTTGGGGGCGAAGCCCCCCTCATCCCCGACCGCGGTCACGAGTCCTTTGTCGCGGAGCAGCCCTTTCAGCGTATGAAATACCTCGGAGCCCATGCGCAGCGCCTCCGAGAAGGAGCGGGCGCCCACCGGGACGATCATGAATTCCTGGATATCGAGGTTGTTGTCCGCGTGCGCCCCTCCGTTCACCACGTTCATGAGCGGGACCGGAAGGGTTTTCGCGTTCGCGCCGCCGAGATAGCGATAGAGCGGGAGCAGGTGGGACTCGGCCGCGGCCTTCGCGACCGCGATCGAGACGCCGAGAATCGCGTTCGCCCCGAGGGCCTTTTTGTTCGGGGTGCCGTCCAGGTCGATCAGGAGATGATCGATGTAGGCTTGGTCGTCCGCGTCCTCGCCCACGAGGTGGCCGGCCATGGTCTCGTTCACGTTCGCGACGGCCTGGGTTACGCCCTTGCCCCCGTACCGTTTTGGGTCCTGGTCCCGAAGCTCGAGCGCCTCGCGCGAGCCGGTCGACGCCCCGGAGGGGATCGCGGCGCGGCCGAGCGCTCCGCCTCGGAGCGCGACCTCGACCTCGACCGTCGGCATCCCCCTCGAGTCGAGTATTTCCCTAGCGTATACGGATTCAATCTCGGTCATGAGGCATCGGACGCTAGGGTCGGAGCGGGCGATCCGTCAAGGGAAAAGCCTTGACGGACGCAGGATAGGGCCACTAGGTTCCGCGCCCGGGCCGCAGGGCTCCCCGGTCCGGCGACCCGCGGCGGGGCCGACGAAACTCGATACGCCCCCGGAGCGTATGGGCGGTGAAGGGCATCCAGGATTCGAGGGCTTGAGTTGACGTCCGACGAACGGGACCTGGTCCGGCGATGCCTGGCGCGTGAGGAGCGCGCTTATCGCGAGCTGGTACGCCGGTACCAAACACCGGTCGTGAACCTCGCGTGGCGGATCACCGGAAATGCCGAGGACGCGGCCGAGGTGGCGCAAGAGGCTTTCATTCGGGTTCTGAGGTCGCTTCACACCTATGACCCGGATCGGCCGCTCAAGACATGGCTCTTCAAGATCGCGGCGAACCTGGCACTGGACGCGATCCGGCGCCGCAAGCGCCGCCCGGTCTCGATCGAGGACCTGTTCGCCGAAGACGAAGGCCGGCTCCTGGAAGCGGTGGAGCCCGGGCCGGGACCCGACGCCCAGCTCATGCTGGACCGCTCGGCGGAGCGTTTCGATGAGCTGCTCCGGGAGATGCCGGAGCACTACCAGGCGATTCTCTACTTACGATACCGCGAGGACCTCGCCTACGAGGAAATCGCCGAGACTCTCGGTATACCGCTTGGCACGGTGAAAGTGCGGCTTCATCGAGCGCACGGGATCTTGAGACGGAAGCTGTCGGCGCGAGGAAATCGGTCATGAAAGAAAATCTCTCCTGCGACGCATGCGAGCGCGAGATCATCGCCCTGATCGACGGGTTGTTGACGCCATCGGTCGCGCAGGTGGTCGAACGCCATGCCGCGTCGTGCGCGCGGTGCGGGGAGACGCTCGCGGTCTACCGCGCGCAGGCGCTCCTGCTCCAGCGCATGCCGCTTCTTACGGCTCCCGCCTGGCTCGAAGATCGCGTCGTGCGCGGGGTCGTGGGCGCCCACGGCTTCTTGGCGGCCGGCTGGCAGCGCTTCGGCGCCGCGCTCGGCGCCGTCTCGTTCGTGCTCACCGTGGCTTTGCTCGCCAACCTGGGGCGCATCGCGAAGGGCGTCGGAGCACCCGAGCCCTCGATCTGGATCGTCTCCCTGATGGATGGGCTTATCTCCGGGGTCACCTGGATCTCGAAGCGGCTCGCCAACGAAATCGCGTTCTACGAACCTATCGCGCGCCAGATCTGGCTCGCCCTGCAGTCGCTCAAGAGCATTCCACGCGCCGCGATCGTCTCCCTCAAGACGCCCGAAGTTCAGGTTGCCGGCGCCGTACTCATCACCCTGGGACTCGCGCTTTCCATCATGCTGCGACCGTCCCGCCGCCGCGAAGGGAGTGTGGGCCATGTTTGCCTGTCGCTCTGACGTCATGGTGAGAACCAAGGCATATGGCTGGATCGCGGCGCTTTCGTTCGGTCTTCTCCTGGCCGCGCTTCTCCTGCCGGCGCCGCCGGCGCTCGGGGCCGCGCCGGCGAAGACCGGGACCAAGGCTTCAGCCGATAGCGCCAGAGCGGGAGACGAAGGCATATCGGTGCGGGTTATCGAGGACGAGAACAAGGCGATGCCGAAGAGAGCCCGCTCGACCGCCGAACGCGCGAAGCTCGACGCCGCGGGGCAAGAGGCGGACGAGGCCGAGTCGCCGGAACCGCCCGCGCCGCCCGAGCCGCCGGGCTCCCACGACAACGATCTCGTGCGCTTCGGACAGGACATCGAGATTCCGGCCGGCAAGGTGATCGATGGAAGCGTGGTCGCGATCGGCGGGTCGGTCACGGTGTACGGACGCGTGAAGGGGGACTGCGTGGCCGTGGGCGGCAGTGTCTCGGTCCGCGGGAATGGCTCGGTTGAAGGAGACGCCGTCAGCGTGGGTGGCGCCACGAGCACGAGCGACAGCGCGTCCGTCGGGGGCAGCAACGTCTCGGTCGGCGCCTGGCCCTTCAAGGGAGGACACGCGGGCGGGTTGCTGCCGCTCTTGGGAATGATGGGGCTCGGCGCCCTCGCGGGCGTCTTCACGACGATCGTTCAACTTCTGCTCACGGTGTTTTTCGCGTGGCTCTGCCTGCTCCTCGCACGGGAGCGAATGGAGCACGCGGTCGATCGGATGGGGCACGATTTTGGGAAATCCTTCCTGTGGGGCCTCGTAGGGTGGACGGCCATGATCGTGTCGGTCCCGAGCATCGCGGTCGTGTGCGCGATCGCCATGGTGATTCTCGTGATCACGATCATCGGAATCCCTGTCGCGATTCTGCTCGCGATCGCGATGATCTTTGCGCTCATCGCCGCGGTGCTGGGGATCATCGTCGCGACGTTCCTGGGCTATGTGAACGGCGCGATGTACCTCGGCCGGCGGATTCTCTCGAGGAGACGCCCCGGAGTCGCGGCCTCCTCGTTCCAGGCGATCATCGTCGGGGCGCTCCTCATTCTGGGATTGAAGGTCGTGGGGAAAGTACTCGGCCTCATCGGGGTGGTGTTCGTGATGCCGATCAGTTTCGCCTTCGGCATCGCGGCCGTCGTGCTGGGTTTCGTCTTCACGACCGCGGGCCTGGGCGCGATGATCCTGACGCGCTTTTCGAAGGGAGCCGAAGCCCGGCCGGCGGTTGCCCAGCCCGCCTCCACGGGCGCGGGTTGGTACGCGCCTCCTCCTTCGCCATCGCCGGCCTCTCCCCCGGAAGGGGGCTCCTCGGACGCGCCCTAGATCCGCCCGGTCCCCGCGGAGCGACGCTCCTCCGCGCCGCGGACGACCCCTACTGCGGCGCTTCGAGGAGCGCCGGCACGAAGGTCTCGCTCTTCGCGAGCGCCGTTCTGTCGCCCAGCCCCGAAATGTTGACCGCGATGCCCAGGAGGTACCCCGGCACTCCCCGGGGCGCGCCCGCCGGGTTCTTTACTTCCCCCGAGAGCCAATCCTCGATCTCCCCCAGGTCCTCGGGCGAAAGCGGTCGGATCCGGACGCGGACCGAGACGTAATATCGCCCGACCGGATCGAGCGCCCCGGCGGCCATGAGCGGCAGACGCCGTTCGGAGAAGAGCAACGTTTCCAGGGAGTCGAGCGACGGCACGACGCGCGTCTTGCGTTGGGCCGGGTTGGAGCGGACGCGAAACATCTTCTCCCAGGGATCGTAGACCACCTTGTGCTCGCTCTTGATCGCCAGGACCAGCTTGTCGAACCAGAGCGAGCGCCGCTTCCAGACACCCACCTCGAAAACGACGGTCGCCGGCATGCCCCGAAGCAGCGTTTCCTCGAGGCGCGGCGTCCATGGGTTTTCCACACGAAAGGAGGTGGTGATCGCGCCGTTCACAGATTCCACGGGCCCGACCGTGAGGCCGAGGTCGTTTCCAGCGAAGGCTGTTCCTGAAAGAAGGACGGCCGAGAGGATCGCCCCCCGAGCCGCGATCGCGAATCGATCGCGCGGTCCCGTCGGGCTTTGCGCCGGCTTCAGAACCGGTCTCCGAGGCGGATTCCCACTCGAAGCTTGGACTTTTCGTCGCAAAGGTTCTTCGCCACGGTGAGCGCTGCCGGTCCTTCAGCGATCCGCACTCCCAACCCGACATCGGCCGCGGGCCGCTGGCGGCCGAGATTGCCGCTCCCGAACCAGGCCGCGCCGTAGTCCAGAAACGTGAACGCGTAGAGATTCTTTCTCGCGCGCTGATAGAACTCGGCGTTCGCAACGAAGAATTGGTCTCCGGCGAACGTCTTGAAATCATGTCCCCGAAGCGTGCCGATCCCTCCCACATGCCAGACCTTTTGCCCCGGGAGAGCGCCGCTCACGGTGGACCCCGCGACCAGCCGAACGCGGAACTCCTGCGTCGGCGAAAGCCGGGTCCGGTTCCGGATGGATCCCCGCAGCCTCCCGTACTCGAAATCTCCTTGGAGCGGCGAGCCCGACCGCTCGTACGCAGCCTCGCCGTGCGTCCCGCCCCGAATCGGGAGCTGGGCGGGTCCGATCCGGCATCGGACCGTGAACGCCTGCTCGTCGCCGTCCTCGATCGGGGGATTGGGAGGGAATTCGGGATGCCGGCCGGTCAGGGAGACCCGCGTCTTGACGCTGAGGGAGGCCTGGGATTCAAGGCGGGCGCCCCCCCGAAGCGAGAAATCGGACCCCGGCGACCAGACGAGGTATCCCTGTCCTCCCTGGGATTCGTAATAGTCGCAGTAGTCCGTTCGGGCGAAGAGCGCGAAGAGGGTATTTTCCCCCTCCGTGACGATCCAGCCGTCTTCGGTCGCCGTCCCTCGATAGATCGAGCCCCCGACCTGGAGCCACGGCCGGTCGCCGAGGGGCGCCTCGAATCCCGCCTCATAGAGCGGCCTCTTTCGCGAGAACGCGTAGGTTCCCTCGGCGAAGAGCACGGGCTCGGGCGCGCGGGCCGGCTGGAAGGCGGCGCCGAGCGTGGGGGCGGGACCATCGACGCGGTTGTAACGGACGCGGACGATCGGGCGGAACCGGGCCTCCTCCGGGAGGCCGGTCTCGAGGGTCTCCCACTCCGCGGCCCGCGTGACCGGAGGCGGCGGAATCGGTCGCGCGAAGGCCGAGTCGGACACGCATGTCGCGCCGGACGCGCTCCCGGCGAGGCGGACCGCGCCCGCGCATGCGATCGCCAGGGCGGTGGCGCGGGCCGCGCTACGAGGTTTGGGCATCCCGGACCAGGCCGTATCGCTTGATCTTTCGGTGGAGATACCCTCGGTCCATGCCGAGTCGCTTGGCCGCTTCGGTCACGTTCCAGGAGCACTGCCGAAGGGTCGCGAGGATCGCGTCGCGCTCCGCGCGGTCGCGTGCCGCGCGAATCTCGCTCACCGGCTCCTCCTCGGCGTCCGGGGGAAGCGCGGCCTCGACCTCGCGAAGCCCGATCGTTTCTCCCTCGGTCATGATGAGCAGCCGCTCGATCAGGTTCTTCAGCTCGCGCACGTTGCCGGGCCAGGAGTATCGCGTCAGGCGCTCGACCGCCTCCTTCGCGATCCGGCGCATCGACCGGCCGTGCTCCTGTCCGAAGCGTCCCATGAAGTGCGTGATCAAGAGAGGGATGTCCTCGCGCCGGGCGCGAAGCGGCTGGACGTGGATCGGAACCACATTCAGCCGGTAGAAGAGGTCCTCCCGGAACCTGCCGGCCTGGATTTCCTCGGAGAGATTCTTGTTCGTGGCGGCGACAATCCGCGCATCGACCTGGACCGTGCGCGTGCCCCCCAGCCGCTCGATCTCGCCCGTTTCGATCGCGCGAAGAAACTTGGCCTGGGTCTCGAGGCTCATGTCGCCGACCTCGTCCAGAAAGAGCGTTCCCCGATCGGAGGCCTCGAGGCGCCCGCGTTTCATCTGCCCCGCCCCGGTGAAGGCCCCCTTCTCGTATCCGAAAAGCTCGCTCTCGACCAGATCCTTGGGGAGCGCGGCGCAGTTCAGCTTTTCGAAAGGACCCCGGCTCCGGGGGCTCGCGCGGTGGATCGCGCGCGCCACGAGCTCTTTTCCGGATCCGCTCTCCCCGGTGATGAGCACCTTCGCCTCGCTGGGCGCCACCTTGGCGACCTCGGCGCGCACCTGGTCCATCGCACGGCTTTCCCCGATCATCGCGTCGGCCGCGCCCGCGAGACTCCGGAGCGACTCGTTCTCGCGCTTGAGCTCACGCAGCTCGAGCGCGCGCTCGACCGTGACGTTCAGACGGTCGGGGCCGAACGGCTTCTCCACGAAATCGGCCGCCCCCATGCGCGTGGCGCGCACCGCCTCCTCGATGGTGCCGTGGCCCGACATGATGACCACGGGGAGATCGGGGCTCAGAGCCTTGGCCGACTCGAGCAGATGGAGTCCGTCCTTTCCGGGGAGGCGAAGATCGGTCAGCAAGAGATCGACACGCTCCTTCGAAAGCACCGATTCGGCGTCCTCGGCGCTCTGCGCGGTGACGACCTCGTAGTGGCGCTTGAGCGCGCCGGAAATCTCGAGGAGCACCGAGGGCTCGTCGTCCACGACGAGGACGCGCGTGCGCGAACTCTGGCTCACTCCGGACCCTCCGATGCTGCGGGCAGCGTAAACCAGGCCCGTGTGCCGATTCCCGGATTGGACTCCAAGAAGAAGCGCCCCGAGTGCTGGTCCACAATACGTTGTACCAGGGTGAGGCCTAATCCGCTCCCCGTCGATTTCGTTGTGAATCCCGGCGCCACCGCGCGCTCGAGGGTGGCGGGATCCATTCCGTGTCCCTGGTCTTCGATCTCCACGCGGAGCAGGGGCTCCGGGCCGTTCGTATCCCGGAGCGCTCGAAGCGTGATGATCCCGCGCTCCGGAGAGGCTTCCATCGCGTTCTTGATGAGGTTCACGAGCACGCGCTGGATCTGCGCTTCATCGGCCCAGGCTAACGGCAGCTGCCCCGCGACCTCAACGCGGAATTCGATCGGGGTGGATCCCCGGTAGAGCTTGGCGACATTCTCCGCGAGCGCCCCGAGGTCGCACGGTGTGAAATGCGGCTCGGGCAGCTGGGCCACCGCCGAGAAGGAAGTCACGAATTCCTGGAGCGAATGGACCTCGTTCAAGATCAGGTCCGCGTTCTCCTGCACGACCCGCGCCCGCGGCGCTTCGGGGCGGCGCGCCTCGTCCCTCAACCGCTCGAGCGCGAACTGAATCGGCGTGAGCGGATTCCGGATTTCGTGTGCGACCGCCCGGGCGACCTCGCGCCACGCGGCGAGCCGCTCCGCGCGGACGAGCGCGCGCCGCGAGGTCTGGAGCTCCTCCACCATCTGATTGAACGTGGTCCCCAGGAAACGGACCTCCTTGGTTCCCGAGGGCTTCACGCGATGGGATAGATCTCCAGAGGAGACGTGCTCCATGGCTCCGCGCAGCTCGAGGATCGGTCTCGCGGTATCCCGCGAGACGAAGTAGGCGAGCGCGAAGCTCGCGAGCCCGAGCACGACGGTCCAGATGGCCGCGAAGATCCAGAGGCTCCGCTCGGAGATCCACGTGTAGACGCTCAGCTTCCGGTACATCGTCAAATTCTGCTGGAGGTCGAGGATTTCCTTGGAGATTTCCGGATCGAGCTGGTAGCCGGCGAGGAGCATGTATTCCCTGCCCAGGGGAGCCACACCGCTCACCTGCCGCGGCGCGTCCCCGCCCGTGATGAGCCCCCCCTGCTCCAGCGCCCCGAGCAACGACTCGCGCTCCGGCTGGGGCAGCGTGATGCGGGGACCGAGCCGGGCCCCGAACACCCGCTCGGTCGGAGGGCCGATCCGGTACAGGCAGACGTAGTCGAGCCCGCGGCTCCTCGCTTCCTCGCGCAGATGGCGTTCCAGGTCGGCGGGGCGCCCCGGTGCGAGGAGCCGCCGCGTGGTGGGATCGAGCGCCATCACTTCGGCGTGCTGGCGGGCGTCGCTCCCGAGCCGTTCGATCCCTTCGCGGATCACCTCGAGCGACTGCGCGAGCGCGTTCTCGGTTTCGGGGTTTCGAAGCGCGGAGATGCTGCGGGAGAGGTAGTAGGTCACGATCAGGGTCAGGCCGAGGGACGGAATCAGCGAGACGAGGAGAAAGAGCGCAAGGAGCCGCTGGCGCAACGTGCCGAGCATCCTCTCCCCCCGGCTCTTGCCCGGACCTAGGTGGCGAATTCCGCTTCGCCCGCGAGCTGGCCGCACGCCGCGCCGATCTCAACCCCTTGGCTGTAGCGTACGGTAACCGCGGGGACACGCGGCTTCAGATACTCGGCGAAGCGCTGGATGCGCTCCGGCGCCGGCCGTTTGAAGCGGCCGGGGCCGATCGGGTTGTAGGGAATCAGGTTGATCTTGCACGGGAGCTGGGCGACCAGTCGGACGAGCCTCGCGGCGTCGGCGACGGTATCGTTCAGCTCCTCGAGAAGAATGTACTCGAAGGTGACGCGCCGTCCCGTCCGCTCGACATGGTGACGGACGGCCCGCATGAGCTGCTCGAGAGGGAAGCGGCGGTTGACCGGCATGAGCTTCGATCGCAGCTCGTCCGCGGCCGCGTGAAGGGAGACGGCGAGCCTGAACCGGTGGCCCTGGTCCGCGAGCCTGACGATCTGAGGCGCGAGCCCCACCGTCGAAATCGTGATCCGCTTCGGGGGCACCGCCATCCCGGTGGGATCGGCCAGGACCGTGAGCGCCTCGATCACGGCGTCGTAGTTTTCGAGCGGCTCTCCCATCCCCATCATGACGACGTTGAAATCGCGCCGGCCGGGAGGGAGCTCGTTCCTCAGCCGGAAGGCTTGCTCCAGGATCTCCCCGGCGGTGAGGTTCCGGCCGCGTCCCATGCGGCCGGTAGCGCAAAAGCGGCACCCGAACGCGCAGCCGTGCTGCGAGGAAAGGCAGAACGTGAAGCGGCTCGGGGTGGACATATACACCGATTCGATGATCCCTCCCCCGGGAAGCTCGAAGGCGACCTTCCGGGTGCGTCGATCCGGGGTCTCGCGGCGGGATCGCTCGTTCAGGACGCCGACGACGAACCGCTCCTCCAACTTGGACCGGAGGGCCGCCGGAAGGTTCGTCATCGCTGCGAAATCGGCGATGCCGCGCCCGTAGACCCAGTCCGCGACCTGGCGCCCCCGATAGGGCTTCTCCCCGATCGAGTAGAAAACCTGCTCCAGCTCCGAGGGGGGCCTCCCGAGCAGATTCTCCCGCGGTTCGGAGGTGGGTGAAGGCGTTCCATTTTTCGACCTTGCAAGGGCTTCCGACTTTACTTCCATGGTGGTCTCATGGTAAGGTTCCCCGCCTAGCTTAGTCAACCAGCGGGGGCAATCTCCCCTCGCAAGGAGGGCAGATCAGGCGCCATATCTGGCTCAAGGCATGGTGAGGATCGGTGCGGTCGACATCGGCACCAACTCGGTGCGTCTCCTGGTTGCCGATGTGGACGAGAAAGAGCGCCTCAAAACCGCACACCGGATGGGAGAGATCTCGCGCCTGGGCGAGGGTCTCGATCGGACGGGGGTGATTGATGAGGCCGCGGCCGCGAGGACCCTCGACTGCCTCGAGCGCTTCGTTCACGAGGCGGAATACAGCGGGGCCAGCCAGATCCGCGTTGCCGGAACCAACGCCTTCCGTGTCGCCCGCAACGGGCGCGATGTGGCCGACCACTACGCCCAGCGCATCGGATACCCCGTCGACATCCTGACCGGAGAGGAAGAGGCCGGGCTCGTATTTCTCGCGGTGATGAGCGGCCTCAGCGCGCCGCACGGCCGGTCGGTGGTCGTGGACATCGGGGGGGGAAGCACCGAGATCATCTGCGGCGAAGGAGAGAAGGGCACGCAGCTCATCAGCCTCGAGCTGGGCTGCGTCCGGCTGACCGAGCGGCTCATCCAGGGCGACCCTCCGGTCGAGGACGAATTGGAGCGGATCCGGGCCCATGTGCGCGAGGTCTTCGCGGAGAAGCTGGGGGGTTTTGATGGGAGCCGGATCGACCGCGCCGTCGGGGTCGGCGGCACGGTTACGGCCTTCGGCGCGCTCGACTTGGGCCTGACGAAGTACGATCCCTCCCGCATCGAAAATCACCTCCTGAGCCGGGAACGCATCGCGTCCATCGAGAAACACCTCTGCTCGATCCCATTGGATCAGCGCCGCGACCTGGCCGGCGTGAGCCGGGGCAGGGCCGACATCATCCCTGCCGGGGCCGTGATCCTCTCAGAATTCGTGAACCGGTTCCCCGTTCCCGGGGTGTACGTTTCCACGAGGGGGCTTCGCTACGGTCTCGTCTTGAGCGAGGCGCGAAAGGTTTGGCGGGCTCAGGGGGCCCCGGTCGGAAACTGATCTCCGGTTGCAGAACGCGCGTATTTCGCTTGACGCAGCTAATTGAATGAGCTATGGTGCCTTACATTAAGGTAGTCACGTCTGCGGAGGGCCAGTTCCCCATGGGACTCCCTCCCGGGCTCGGGTTGCATAGTCCGGAGCCCGCTGCCGTCCGCAGACAAGACCCGAAAAATGGTTTTCGGGCGACCGCTTTCGCCGGGCGTTATCTCCGAGGAGCAATACATGGGCATCCGGGTTCCAGGTCGCGTTGTTGCCGCGTTGGCAATCCTCGCCGCTCTCCTCTGTCTCCTCCCTGCGAGCACCAAAGTTGCTGTCGCTAGGCCCATCGGATGGGAAGATGTTGGCCCGCCAGATCCCAATCCCAAAGGCGATAACGATGGCGTCGTGGTGAAGGCACCCAGTTTGCGGCCGATTTCGGGCTCGAAAGAGGTGTCGGGAGGAAGCCTTGGGAACGTTGCGACGGTGAGAACCGCTCGCTACGACTTCCGCGGATTGAGGTTGCTCTTTGCGGTGACCAGGCTGAACTACTGGCCGTTCTGGCTGCGGTAGACAGACACTCGTCGTTCCCGCAGCTGAGCGAGCCTAAATCGGCAGTTGAGGGTCGGTATGGAAGGATTTGTTCCCAAAGACCGACCGGGCGGACACAACCGGACCCTTGGGGATCCCCGGCCCCAGCCACGCGAAAGGGGCAGCGCGGAAGGGGATCGCAAGGCCCAGGAGCTCGGCGACCTCTATTTCGCGGCGGATAACTTCGCGGTAGCGCTCGAGTACTACCGCCGCGCCCTTGAGGTAGAGGATCGCCGCGGCGAGGGCGCGAGTCAGGAGTCGCTCCTCAAGACCGGCACCCAGATCGTGGAGTGCCTGCGCCACCGCGGGGATCTGAACGAAGCGGTCGAAGCGCTTCACGACCTCCACCGAAAGCTGCGCCCCCACGTCACGCGCGAGCAGATCGGCCGGCTTTCATCCCGGCTCGGAATTCTGCTCTTCGAGCGCGGCCGCTATCGCGCGGCACATCGCGCCGCGTCCCGGGCCTACCGGCTCCTGCGTGATACCACGCTCAATCTGGACTTGGGGCACACCGAGATGTGCCTCGGCGCGATCGCCCTTCGCACCGGCGAATGGAACTCCGCGCGCGAGCACTTTGAAAGCGCGATCGCCACCTACCGGCGCGCCGATTACCAGAGCGGGATGGCCGCCGCCTACAATAACCTCGGGCTTCTCCACAAGAACCAGTGCCGGTTCAAAGAATCGGTCCGATTCCTCGAGCAGGCCCTCCGCATCAGCGAGCGGTCGGGGCATTATCACGACGCCGCGACGTATGTGCACAACCTCGGCATCGTGCACGACAAGATGGGGGACTGGGACCTGGCGGAGGAGCACTACCGGCGCGGGCTCCAGATGTACACCGAGGTGGGTTACGCCGCGGGCCGCGCCCGTGCCCTGGGTTGCCTCGGGAACCTGAAGCGCAAACGCCGCGATTGGGCGCAGGCCGAGGAGCTGATTCGAGAATCCCTGGCGCTCGCCACCGAACGCGGCTACCCGCGCGAGACGATCTTGGCGCGGGAAGCGCTCGGCGATTACTTCCTCGACCGCGGAGCGCTCCTCGAGGCGCGCGGAGAATTCGAGAGCGCGCTCACGATGGCGGACCAGGTTGCGCCGGACTCCGACCTCACGGTGGAGCTGCTTCGCCGCCTCGGCGAGGTGCATCTGGCCGCGCTCGAGCTCGATCCGGCCGTCCGGCTGGCGGAGCGCGCGCTCGCGATCGCGCGGCGCCTCGGGGACAGGCTCGAAGAGGCGTGCTCCTTGAAGCTCATCGGGCTCGCCAGCGCGGAAGCGGGTGACCTGGAGCAGGCCAGAGGCTACCTCGACCAGGCGAGCGAGATACTCCAGCAAATCGGCAAGCGCTATGAGCTGGCGAGGCTCTGCTTCGCCGCCGGCCTCGCTTGGAGAAAGCGCGCCCGGCGCGGGAAATCGCGCGCGATTCTCGACGAATCGGTCAGCTATCTCCGCCGGGCCGTTGCCGGATTCGAAAGTTTCGGCCTCTCCGAGCTGACCGCAGGCGCCCTGCTGGAGCTCTCGCGAAGCGAGATGCACCGTGGGCTCACGGACGAAGCGGTCATTCACTTGGATCATGCCGCTTCGCTCTTCTCCGACCGGGAGGAGCCCGCTCTGGAGCATGAAATCGAGGAGTTCCGGCGCGAGGTCGAGCAGGGACTCATCGAAGGGACCTCGGCGCAAAGCAACGAGTTTGCGGCTTTCGACGAGATCCGCAGGGTGCTGCGCGTCGAGGAGGGGGACGGCTCGCTCCAGGAGATCCTGGGCACGCTCGTGCGCCGCTCGGGCGCAGCGCGCGGCTGCGTGGTCGCGCCCGCATCCGACGGGAGCGCCACGGTGCTGGCCGCCGCGGGGATTTCTCTTCGCGTGGCGCAGGATCTCCTGCGCGAGCTCCTGGCGCGCCTCGGGGCGGAGCGGCTCGGCTCGGGTCCGGTTGTGTCCAGCCGGGCGGGAGTCGACCCTCGTTTCCGCGATTTCCCCGCGAGCCATGCACTGAGCCCGCGGACGAGCCTCGTGATCATGCCGCTCTCGCTCCCTTCGGGGCAGGCCGGCTTCCTCTACCTCGACCGCCCGGCCGAGGGACCGCTCGGCGCGTTCAAGCAGCGCGAGGTGAACCTGATCGCGGTGCTCAGCAACTATGTTTCGGTCGCAATCTTGGAGACGCAGCGCCGCGAGCTGGCCCGGGAGAACCTGTCGCTCCGCGGCAGATTGCTGGGGACCGCCGACGACCACGGGATCATCACTCGAAGCCGCGAGCTGCTCGAGATTCTCTCGCTGCTCGAGCGGGTCGGGCCGAGCGACGCGACGATTCTGATCGAAGGGGAGACGGGGAGCGGCAAGGGTCTCTTGGCCCGCGCGATCCACGCCTCCAGCAACCGCGCGAACAAACCTTTGATCCAGGTGAACTGCGCCGCGCTGCCCGAGCCGCTCCTTGAATCCGAGCTCTTCGGCCACGTTCAGGGCGCCTTCACGGGCGCCGTGCGCGAGAAATCGGGCCTCTTCGTCGAGGCGAACGGCGGGACGCTCTTCCTCGACGAGGTCGACAAGACGACGATCACGATCCAGGGGAAGCTTCTACAAGTACTCGACAACCGGGAGGTACGGCCGGTCGGAGGGAACAGGTCCACCAAGGTGGACGTCCGCGTGCTTTGCGCGACGAACGTGAATCTGAAAGCCCGGATCGCGAAAGGGGAGTTCCTCGAGGATCTTTACTATCGCCTGAACGACATCTGCTTCCGCGTGCCGCCGCTCCGCGAGCGTCCCGAGGATATCCCGCTCCTTGTAGAGCATTACCTACAGAGGTTCGCGGCGGAGATGGGGAAGGACATCAGGGGGGTCGACCCGGAAGTGCTGCGCCTCTTCGCCGAGCTGCCGTGGCGCGGAAACGTGCGCGAGCTGGAGAAGGTCGCGAAGAGGATGGTCGTGCTGGCGAACGACGGCGAGCCGCTGTCGGTGAGGCTCGTGCCCCGGGAGCTCCTCCGGGTGGAGGAGGAGGCCAGCGATTCCCCCGCGACGCTCAAGGCGGAGGTGGCCAAGGTGGAGCGCAAGCTGATCGGCCAGGCTCTCGAACGGAGCGGCTGGAACAAGCTCAGGGCAGCCCGCGCGCTATCGTTGAGCTACCCCACGTTGCTTCAGAAGATAAAGCTCTACCAGCTGGATCGCCGCCAGGTAATTCGGCAAAGGTCTTAAGTTTCCGCTATAAGACTTCTTTATTCTGCTAAGTATTAAATCTGCAGCTACTTATAGCAAGCCATCGATCCAGCTATTAAGCCACCTGCAATTCTGCTTGATAAGGCGCGTTGGGTACGGTCCCCTCTGAACTCCCGCCTGTTGATGCAAGGCATTCCTAGAAAATAGGTTACGTTTGTGTTAACGGATAAGCGCATCAGGTCAATTTCTTGGCACATAGGGTGCAATGTGACAAGGACCGGAGGGGGGGACCTCCAAAGAGCCCGCAGGTCTAGCCAGCGTTTGATGGTGGGTTAGCTGCCCGATCGAGCACCGGCCTTGTTCGAAGCAGCCGTAACCCAATAGAGCTGGCAAGACCGGGGCTCATTTTTTTCGGAAGTGGGGCTCCCTTTTTTTTGCCTCCGTCTCGTGGCGGAGCGCTGGACCCAGCCCTCCGGGCAGCGGCCCTCCGGCCGTCTGTTTCCGTTCCGCCACACTGTTCCCGATACCCTACGTCGGGCGAGTCGGTCCGCGTCGCGGGCCACAAATCCCAACCGCTTCGACCCCAACCGATTGCTCGCGCTCTTCGCCTCCTTTGCGGCGTGGCATGTGCTTTGCGGTTCTGGGACGCCAAGAGCGAAGGCTCAGTCCCGAACCCAAGGAGGCACGCACCGTGATTCGGAACCTCGCAAGAGCGCTCGTCCTCACATTCGTACTGCTCTCGCTCGGCTGCCATAACGACAACGTCACGGGCGTCCCCATCGATCGGCCGCCGCATACCGTCGACGGGGTCTACAGCGTTACAGGTGACGGAGAGGTCACCATCTACTGGCGCGCGAACCAAGAGAGCGATATCGCCTATTACAAGGTCTATCGGAACTTCTCGCCGACGGGCACCTTCAGCCTGGTCGGCTCGACGCCCCAAACACACTTCGTGGATACCGGCGTCGCGAACGGTACCACCTATTTCTATGCCGTCTCCGCGGTGGATCTCGCGGGGCAGGAGAGCGCCGAGCTGAGCTTCGAAAACGTATTCGACACCCCACGCCCCGAAGGGTTCGGCGTCTCGCTCAACAACACGTTTGTGACCGACCCGCAGAGCGGTTGGGATTTCTCGGCTCAGACGAGACGCTCTTCCCTCGACTCGGCGACAGACGTCTATTACGGTGCGCAGAACGGTCACTTCCTGGCATACGCGCCGCCGGACACCAAGATCCAGGACGCCGGATTCGTGGCGCTGCGGGATGTCGATTTCGCGCCTCCCGCCGGCTGGTCGGCGGATGGTCAGGTGGAAGCGATCGTCGGTCACAGCTACATCGTTCTCACGCGGGACAACCATTACGCGAAATTCGAGGTGAAATCGCGGGATGCCTCGACGATGGTTATGGATTGGGCATACCAGATCGACGCCGACAACCCTGAACTGACGAGGCGGGCGCCGCAATGAAACCAATCGCGGCTGGATTCGCGTTGGCTCTGACGACGCTCGTCGCGGCGGCACCCAAAGCCTCCGCGACCGAGCGCGTCGCAGCGCCCTATGGGGCGGCGTACGCGGCGGAAGAGGTTCCGGTGGAAAACATCGCGCAGGCGCGGCGTCTTGGCGCGGACGTCTGGATCAACAAGGACGAGGGCGGGATCTATCGTCCCGGCGAGAGCATGAGGGTCTACTTCCGCGCCAGCACGGATTGCTACATGCTCGTGTACAACATCGACACCGACGGCTACATCCACCTGATCTATCCCTACGCGCCCGGGGACCCGCCCTCCGTCCAGGGCGGCCGGACCTATATGATTCCGTCGCGCAGCGACCCCTACGATCTTGTGGCCGACGGGCCGCCTGGGATCGAATACGTCGTCGCGGTGGGGAGCCCGTATCCGTTTGAGAATCTGCCGTGGTACCTCTCCGCCGATCACGCCGACGGCGGGCGCCCCGAGGGCGACTACGAGGGTGAGGAGGACACGGAATCGGGGCGCATCGTCGGCGATCCCTACGTCGGCATCGATCGCATCCTGCGGCGCATTGCCCCTCCGGGGCGCGAAGACCTTCTCGCGACGGACGACACGTATTTCTATATCGAGCGGCGGGTCGAATACCCACGGTACGTTTGCGCGGATTGCCACTACCATCCCTACTATTTCGATCCGTACACGACCGCATGCTCGGTGTTCGACGTCCGCATCGACGCGACCTGGGCACACTACACACCCATCCGGGTCGGCACCGTGCGCCCGCGCTACATCTATCGCGTGCGCCCTCAGGCTCCGACGCGATATCGGCAGTGGAAGCAGCAGTGGTCTTCGCTCGATGGGAGCACGACGCTTCGCACGCGCTTCCTTCCGGACCGCGATCTTCGCTATCGCAAGGAGCGCGAGCCGCGGATCCGACCCGTCCGGCACGAATTTCGAGACCTGCGCCGCTATCGCGAGGGACGCTTCTGGAGGGGCCGCGACGAGGTCTTGAGGCTGAGGGAGCGCCGGGATCGCGTGGGTCCTCCTGCGGATCGCGGTGTCGGCCAGCGGCGGGAGGATGGCGCGGGCGGCCGAGACGTGAGGGATCGCGAGCGTCGGCCCCCCGAGGATCGCGGCAACAGGGAACGGGAGCGTGCCCGGCCTCCCGAGGATCGCGGCAACAGGGAACGGGAGCGTGCCCGGCCCCCCGAGGAGGACCGGGGCGTTAAGGAGCGCCGGCCTCCGGACCGCGAGGATCGTGGGGATCGCGGAGCGAGGAACCGGGAGGACAAGGACCGGGACAAGGGGGATCGCGGCCGCGACGAGCGCGATCAAGATGGGAAGAAGGATCGTCAGGATCTCGACGGCGGAGGAGAGCGGCCGAACCGGCGCTGAGGGCAATTGACCGGCGCGCGGATTCGCCGGTACACTGGCGCGGTGCGATTTCCCCCGCCCCGGTCCAGTCGGACGCTCCCGTTCCTCCTGGCGCTCTCCCTAACGCTCCTCGCCCAGACGGCCTCAGCCGTGCCCCCCGTTCCGGGAAAACACGGTTCTCCGGGGCCCAAAGAAGGCTTTTCCACGGCGCGTTTGAGGCGCGACTTCGCGCTCTTGCCGGGGCGCGGGGAGCGCATTTCCGTCGAGACACAAGCCACCTATCAGGTGCTGGCGCTTCGCGTGTCCTTCAGCGACACCCCGATCGAATCCTCCTCGGCCTACTACAACCGAGTCCTCTTCTTCATGAATCAGTACTGGAACCAGGTCTCGGGCGGGCAGGTGACCCTCCAGCCCACCCTCTGGGACTCGGTTTTCACGTTGCCCCAGACGATGGCCTACTACGGGGACGACGACCGATTTCAGGAACGGGTCGTCTTCATGATCCGGGACCTCATCGCGCTCGCCGATTCCACAGTCGACTTCCGCCCGTACCAGAGCATCGTGATCTTCCACGCGGGCCAAGGGCAGGAGGCGGACGTCCTGGACAACAGCCGGCAGCAGCTCTGGTCCGCGTTCGTGACGCCCGAGGATTTCAAGACCGTCCTGCCCGATTCAACCGGGGGCCTCGGAATCAAGACGAACGACGCGATCTCGCCCGGAAACTTCTATCGGATCCAAGAAGTGGTGGAGGTGCCGGAGTCCGAGAGCCAGGACGGCTACGTCTTCGGGATGACCGGGGTTACGTGCCACGAGTTCGGGCATCAGCTCGGGCTTCCCGATCTCTACGACACCACGCCCGACCAGAACGGCTACTCCCAAGGGCTGGGATCATGGGACATCATGGCCACGGGCGTTTGGAACGCGAACGGATTCGTCCCCTGCGAGCCGAGCGCCTGGAGCAAAGCGTTCCTGGGCTTCATCGCGCCGACGCGGATCACCGCCGATCAGCCCGTGGCGCTCTCGCAAGTCGAGCGCGCGGTGGGCTTGAACCCCAGGCTCCTCCAGATCCCCGTGACGCAGAGCGAATACTTTCTCCTCGAGAATCGCCGGCAGGATCTGAACAAGAACGGCAAGTTCGATTTCGATGACGTAAACGGCGACGGTTCGTTCGATTTCTACACGGACAGTTATCAGGGGGCGGAGTTCGACTTCTTCCTGCCCGGCGACGGCACGGGGTCGGGAATCCTCGCCTACCACGTCGACGAGTCGAAGATCGCCTCGGGGCTCCTCCCCAACATCGTGAACGGCGACCGCGACCGTAAGGGGATCGACCTCGTCGAGGCAGACGGCATCGAGGACCTCGACGATCCGCCCAGCGGGTTCAACTCCGGCAGCCCGGACGACGTCTTCCGCGCCGGCTGGCGCGACCGATGGACCCCCGACACGACGCCGTCGACGGAGGCGTACGGCCACATCCGCACCGGCATCTCGGTCGCGAACATCAGCGCCCCGGAGAGCCTCATGACGTTCGACGTCTCCTTCGCGGGGCAGAAGCCCGGGTGGCCCGTCGTGATCGGAGGCCGCGCGAGAAACGCCGGGGTCCCACCCCTGGCGGTTGACTTGGACGGCGACCAGAAGCCCGAGCTGATCGTTCCCATCCAGCGCCTCAACAACACCGGCGCGCTCTACATCTTGAAGTCGGACGGGACCGATTTTCGCGATTCCGACTCGAATCCGGCGACCCGCAACGCCTTTCTCACGACCCCGGCGGGGGTCAGCGAGACCCCTTGCGTCGGCGACATCGACGGCGACGGGAAGCTCGACATCGTATTCCAAACCCTGGACGGAGCGATCTACGCCGTGCACGCGGACAGCACCGAAGTGGCGGACGGGGACGGGAACCCGGCAACGTTCGGCGTCCTGGTAGCGGGGGGTGGGCTTTCGCGCGGGCAAGCGATCCTAGCGGACCTGAACGGCGACGGCGCGATGGAGATCATCGCGGGCAGGCCGGCCGGCGCGCTGGCCGGGTCCTTCCTCTCTGTATTCCGGGATTCCGCGGGCACGATCTCCTCCTATCTGGTGCCGATGGGAGGGTCGACGGCGTCCCCGCCGGCCGCGGCGGACTTGAATGGTGACGGGTTGCCCGAGGTGATCGTCGCGAACCTGTCCACCGGCGTGGGATCGGTGAGCGGGCTCTCGATCGTGAACTGGGAGATGCTCCTGGATCCGCTCCTCCCGACCGATCCCGATCAGTACGACGCGTACATGATCCGAGGCGGGCGGTTCTCGGCGCCCGTGCTCGCGGACCTGAACCGGGACGGCACCCCCGAGGTGCTGCTCACCGACCGCTTCGGCTCGATCCACGCGCTCCACGTCGCGTTCGCGCCGCATATCCCGGGAGATCTTCCGTCCACCTACATCACCACCACGGAGCTTCCAGGCTGGCCGACGGCGCGTCTTTCGGCCGGCGCCCTCTCGGAGGTCTCGCTCGGGGACCTCGAACGGGACGGCTACCCGGAAGTGTTTCACATGGGAGCCGACTGCCGTGTCGTTGGGGTGCACTACAGCGGCTCCTCCCGGAGCGGATACCCGCTCGCCCCCCGGGACGTCCTTGCCCCCGCGGACTCGACCGGGTTCTGGCCCCCGCTCATCGCGGACGTGGACCAGGACGGCGTTCTGGACGTCATCCCGATCCTGCCGGATGGAAGCCGCCCGGCGTTTCGCGCGGACGGGCGGCGGATCGCGGGCTTCGGCCAGCTCGGGAGCACGGGATCGGGCTCCCCTCCGATGCTCCTGGACTTGGACCGTGACGGGCTCCTCGAATGGATCGAGACCTTCGATCAGGTCCCCTTGGATCCCCGGGTGCAGGTGGAGGTCCACGCGACGTCGATCCCGGTGAGCCCGGGAACGGTCGCCTGGTCCCAGTATCGCTACGGGCCTACCCGGGACGGCTTCTTCCCGGCGTCACCGGCGGGATCTCCGTCCGGGACCTCGATCCTGTCCCAGGTGTATGCCTTTCCGAACCCATCGCGTTCCGGCACCACGTTCATCCATTACCGGCTCGGGGGCCAGGCCCGCGGGGTGCGCCTCAAGATCATGGATCCCACGGGGCACGTGGTCGCGGAGCCCGCGACGGGATCTGCCGACCTGCTCGGATCGGCCGAGCACGCCATTCCGTGGAGCCACGCCGCCCAGGCGAGCGGCGTCTACCTATGCCGCGTCGAGGTCGAATCGGACCGCGGCGTCGAAGTCAAGTTCACCAAATTGGCCGTCCTCCGATGATTCCTCTTGAGGAGAACTTCATGCATCGTTTCCATCGTTCTCAGGTGACTGCGCTCGCGCTGCTCTGGATGATCTTCGCTCCCACGGCCGCGCTTGCCGCCGCCGGTGAGGCCGGCTTCGCCTTCCTGAAGCTCGGAGTCGGCGCGCGCCCCATGGGAATGGGGAGCGCGTACGTCGCGCTCGCGACCGACCCGACGGCGGTCTACTGGAATCCGGCCGGCCTCGCGGACGCGGAGGGCGCTCAGGTCGTCCTGATGCACAACGAGTGGATCCAGGACTTCCGCCAGGAGTTCGCGGCGGTGTCCGGCTCGCTGGGACCGGGAAGGTTCGGCCTCGGGCTCGCGGGCTTCTATACCTCAGAGCTCGAGGAACGCGACGACGTGGGGAACCTCACGGGGCATTTCGGCTTCAACGACCTCGCCGCGACCGGCGCCTACGCGTACCGCTTCGCGCCGCAGGCGGCGGGCGGCGTGGCGGTGAAATTCATCCGCGAGATGATCGACCAAGAGAACGCGACCGCGGTCGCGTTCGATCTAGGCGGCCGGCTGGGGATCGGGCGGACCGGGGTGGCGCTCGCCGCGGCGGTGCAGAATCTGGGCGGCGACGCGAAGTTCGTATCGGAATCCTTCCCGCTGCCGAGGACCCTCCGCGCGGGGGCTTCGCTGTCGCGGGCGATTCCGAGCCTCGAGGGGAAGGGAGCGCTCAGCGCGGAAGTGCGCAAGGCGCGGGGCGACGACGCGCGCTTCCACCTGGGTGGTGAGCTCGAGTACAAGGAGCGGGTCGCGCTTCGGGCGGGGGCCAAGTTCGGATACGACGACGAGAAGCTGAGCTTCGGCGTGGGGTTGATCCGCAGCCGCTTTCATTTCGATTACGCGCTCGTTCCTCTATCCTCCGATCTGGGTACCTCGCACTTCTTCTCGGTCACGGCCCGCCTCTAGGAGGCCGGCCCGTCGCGGAAGTCCTCGAGCCGGAACACGCCTCCCTCGAGCCGCGCGTAGGTCCTCCGCTCGATCCAATCTCCGAGAACGACCAGCTCCCCGTCGCTTTCCCGGCGGTGCACCGGAATGTGGAAGTGCGCCAGCACCAAGGCGTCGAAGCCGTCGTGAAAGACCGGCCGGGCGAGCGTTTCCAGCAGCCAACCTTCGCTCCGCTTGACGCGCGGGGCGTGATCGCGGCTCGTGCGCGAGGTCATCGTGGCGAGCGGGATGCCGATATCGGGGTGAATCCAGCGGAAGAGCCAACGCGAGAGCCTGTTCCGGAGCACGCGCTTGAGGAGCTTGTAGCCTCGATCCCCGGGACCCATCCCGTCCCCGTGCGCGAGAAGGATGCGCCGACCCTGGATCGTGAGGGGGAGCGGAGCGTCGGTGAACGCGACGTCGAGCTCGCGTCTCAAGTAATCTCCGATCCAGAAATCGTGATTTCCGCCGACGTATGTAACGGGGAGCCCCGCGCGGCGCAGCTCGCCGAGCCTTTGCAGCACGGCCACGTAGCGCTTCGGCACCGTGTGGCCGTACTCGAACCAGAAATCGAAGAGGTCGCCGACGACGTAGAGCGCGGCTCGCTCCGAGAGGACAAGGTCGAACAGGCGCAGGAGATCGCGCTCCCGCCCCCGATTGGAATCGGAGGATCCCTGGCCCAGGTGGGCGTCCGCGACGAAATAGGCGCATCTGGGCTCGGGCATGACGCGTCAGTATAAGCGGCACAACGCCACCGGCAAGCGCGCTTCGGCCCATCGCCCGAACGGGAACCGCACTCCCCGGGTACGGTACTACAACCTTGACAGACGCCGCCGTGCCTTCCTAAAGTGGATGCAGGGCAATCGCTTGCGAATTGAGAGGTTATGACCAGCACTTCAAAATTTTGGGATCGTGTTCAAGACGAGGTTCGCACCGCGTCGGAGCGTGCCCGCAGGGAAGCGGAGCGGGCACTCCGGTCGGGCGTGCTCCGCATGGATCTCGTCTCGCTCCGCCGCGGGCGGAACCGGGCGCACGCCGATCTCGGCGCCCGGGTGCTCGCGCTGTGGTCGAAGGAGAGGCTCGAGGACCCGACCCAAGATCCCGAAGTGCTGCGTCTCAAGACGCTGGTTCAATCCATCGAGGATTTAATGGCGGCCAAGGAACAGGAGCTCAGGACGATTCGATCCCGAGTCTCCGATGAGCCCAGCACCCAATAGTGGAACCGCGTCCTCGCAGGACGCAGGTAGACGGAGGAAGAAAGGAATGGAATCAAAGGAGAGCATCCGTGCCGCGAAGGTTCTCGTTCTCGCGGGCGGAATCCTAGTCATCGGCATCGTCGTGGGGTTCATGCTGTCGGGAAACCTCAGCCTCTCGCCCGTGACTCAGGCGAAGGAGGCGGGCCTTCCCGCGGTGACCTCGTCCGAAAGCCCCTTCACCCAGATCGCCGACCGAGTGCTTCCCGCCGTGGTGACCATCGATACCAAGCGGACGGTCGATGCGGAAGGGTCGCCCCAGCTTAACTTCGAGGGTCCGTACGGCGACTTCTTCAAGCGCCTTTTCCCGGATCAGCCCAACCAGCCCCGATCCCCTCGGACGATGAGGATCCCGAGCAGCGGCTCGGGCTTCATCATCGAGAAGGACGGCCGGATCTTGACGAACAATCACGTCATCCGGGACGCGTCCGACATCACCGTCATCTTGAACGACAAGCGGAAGTTCAAGGCGAAGGTGGTGGGCACCGACCCCAGCACCGACGTCGCGGTCATCAAGATCAACGCCGACGGCGATCTCCCGACCGTGCCGCTCGGAGATTCCGATGACGTCCGGATCGGAGACTGGGCGGTGGCGATCGGGAACGCGCTCGGCGAGCTTTCGGGCACGCTGACGGTCGGGGTGATCAGCGGCAAGGGGCGGACGAATCTAGCGATCGCCGGCGGCGCTCCCGCCTACCAGGATTTCATCCAGACCGACGCATCGATCAATTTCGGAAACAGCGGCGGGCCCCTGCTCAACATCCACGGCGAGGCGATCGGAATCAACACGGCGATCAACCCCTCCGGCGAGGGGATCGGGTTCGCGATTCCGATCAACATGGCGAAGCACATCTCCGGTCAGTTGATCGCGCATGGGAAGGTGACGCGCGGCTGGCTCGGAATCGCGCCGCAGGAGCTGACGCCGGAGCTTGCGGACTCCTGGGGACTCCGGGACGTCTCGGGCGTGCTCGTGGCGAGCGTCAGCCCGAGCACCCCCGCCGACAGCGCCGGGTTCCGCGTGAAGGACGTGATCACCGAGTTCGACGGCAGAAAGGTTTCGGACGTGCAGAACTTCCGGCTCCTCGTGGCCGACACGCCGGTCCATAAGAGGGTTCGCGTGCACGTGCTCCGGGAGGGACAGCCGCGCGACATCTACGTTCGCCTCGGCGAGCGCCCTGATGAGAAGCTGCTCGGGCGGCGGAACGCTCCTCCCACGGAAATCCTGGGATTGTCGGTGGAGCCTTTGACCGGGGACTTCGCGAAGGAGAACGACATCCGCGAAAAGACCGGCGTCGTTGTCACCGACGTCGCGCAAGGGAGCCCGGCCGATGACGCCGGCGTCACGCGCGGCGACATCATCAAGGAAGTGAACGACACGAAGGTAAAGGACGTCTACGATTACAATGCCGCGATCGATCGAGCCAAGGCGAAGAATCCGAAGAAGCCGATCATCTTCCTGATCAAACGAGGCGATGCGACGCAGTTCCTGGCAGTGGACCCCGAAGGATGATCGCGACCGGTTGAGGGCTCTTCGTTCTCACTCGGCAACGAGGCCCGGCCCGTGGCTCCCGAGATGGGGGCTCCGGACGGGCCTCCCCGTTTGGGGACTATTGGCTGTCTTGTCCGTGGGGGCCGGGCCGCCGGCTCCCCGCAACGCTGCGAGAACGCCTCCCCGCGCTCCCCGGCCGGCGCCCGAGCTGGTGAGGATCCGCTTCTGGACCGCGCCGGATCACACAAGGCTCGTATTCGATCTCTCCGGCCCGCCTCCCGCCGAACCCCAGTTCCGCCTTTCGGGGCCGACGAGCTACGAAGTCTCCATCCCAGGGGTCCGTAAGTCGCTCGCCGTGACGGGGGAGTTCGTCGGGGATAGCCTGGTTGCCGACATCTTCCCGGCCGTCTCCGACTCGGGAGTCGTGATCCGGATCGGCCTCAAGCAGACGACGACGCCGCTCGCGTTCGTGCTCGCCGCGGCGGACGGTGTCCCGGACCGCATCGTCATCGACGTGCCGGCGCCCCCCAATCCTCAAGCCGAGCTCAAGCTGGAGCAGCAGCTGAGCGAGATCAAGAGATCGAAGCGGCTCATCGTCGCGATCGATCCGGGCCACGGCGGGGACGATTCCGGAGCGCTCGGCTATCGAAGGCTCCCCGAGGCGGACATCGTCCTCGCGATCGCGAAGAAGCTGAGGTGGGAATTGGAGCAGATCCCGGGCGTGAGCGCGTTTCTCACCCGGACCGGGGACTATTTCATCCCCCTGCGGAGGCGGATCGAGCTCGCGCGGAAATACCAGGCGGACATCATGATCAGCATCCATTGCAACGCCAGCAGGAATCACGAGGCGACGGGCACCGAAGTCTATTTCCTTTCGCTCACGGGCGCGACCGACGAAGCCTCCCGGTCCCTGGCCGAGTCGGAAAACGCGGCCGACCTGATCGGGGGCGTGTCCGCCGAGACGGGGGACGATCTCCTGGGAATCCTCTTCGACTTGCGCCAGAGCGACACGCTGCGGCGAAGCAGCGAGCTGGC
>VBOW01000007.1 GCA_005893275.1 Candidatus Eisenbacteria bacterium
AGGGCGCGGCCAAGCAGGCGGCCGGCGGCTCGCGCTGCACGGCCGGTTCGGCCGCGCAGGCCAAGGGGCAGTGCACGTTCGGCGCGAACAACGCGGTGTTCAGCTTCGCGGTGCCCACCGCCCACTGCGGCGCGTGCGTGGACAAGATCCAGACCACGGCGATGGCGCAGAAGGGCGTGCTCTGCGCGAAGGTAGACCTGGACTC